>JAFYSE010000053.1 GCA_017546665.1 Clostridia bacterium
ATAGTAGGCACAGATATATTGTTCCTTAACGATTACGGTACACTGAACCACACCATCCATTTCCTGGATAGCGTTCTCTATTTCTCCTAATTCTATTCTCTGTCCGTTAATCTTTACCTGGAAGTCATTTCTTCCCACATAACAAATCTGACCGTCTTCTCTCCAATATGCTAAGTCTCCTGTTTTATACAGCTTTCCTTCGCCAAATGGATTGTCTATGAATTTCTCTGCTGTCAGTGTTTCGTTATTAAGATAGCCTGCACATACACCGTCACCAGCGATACACAATTCACCTGTTACACCAATTGGTAACAAGTTTACATTTTTGTCAACTATGTACAACTGAACATTATTTGTCGGATGTCCAATTGAAACTGCTGAATCTGTATCATTATGTGAAAATACATAATCTGCACAACCAACTGTTGTTTCTGTTGGACCATATTCGTTATGTATTTTGATGTGTTCTCCGAATTTCTCAAGGAATTCTGCACAAGTAGAACGATAAAGCTGTTCTCCACCAACAATCAAATGCTTCAAGTTTGTAAAAGGCTTTGATTCGATATGTTGGTTGATTATCTGCATATGTGTGGGAGTGAGTTTGATTATATCTAATTCTTTATTTTTGAAAATATCTGACAAATTGTTTAACAAGTCATCATTGTAAAAATAAGTTGTACCACCAGTAACTAAAGGAAGGAAAATAGACGTAACTGACAAGTCAACACCCTGAGATGTAAAAAATGGCATATTTATTTCGTTGTTGCCATAAAGACTAACCAACGAAGACATATACCAACACAGATTTTTGTGTTGTATCATTGCACCTTTGGGTTTGCCGGTACTACCCGATGTATAAATGCAATAGCACAATGAATCGCCAGCTGTTTTTATGTCAGGTGTTTTTGTGCTTGAATTCTCGAGCAATTCGTCATAATTTTCTTCAGTTATGCAAAGTTTTGCTTTACTGTCTTCCAAAATGCTATCAATTCGGCTTTGTGGGTTAGTTGGGTCGATAGGCAAATATGCCGCACCTGATTTGAGAATGCCCAATAAAGATACCAAGAAACAACTTTTTCTTGGAAGTTTTATTCCAACAATATCATTACTGCCAATTCCTTTTTTCAAAAGACTATTTGCTACTTTATTTGCTTCTTCGTTTAATTCTTTATATGTAACTTTCTTATCAACAGCTACAAGTGCAATTTTTTCAGGCTTTTTTTCCACTTGTTCTTCAAACAACTCGTGAATACACTTATCTTTTGCATATTCTGCTTCTGTTTCATTGAAACTGTTGAGTTTATTTAGTTCTTTTTCACTTATCACAGAAATGTCTTTGAGTTGTTTGTTTTCATCAAGACATTGTGTGAGAATTGATTTGTATGCTTCAATAAACCTCTTGATAGTTTCTTCTTTGTACAGGTCTGTGCGATATTCAACTGAAAGAACAACCTCATTTTTGCGTGGAAGAACATAGAATCCTAATTCGCTCTTAACCGCTTTTGTTGTTGTTGGAATCAATTCAACATTTTCATCATTAAAGATGATGTTGGTCATTTCTTCACTTTGATATGCAAACATAACATCATAAAGCGGGTTTCTGTTGCTTGTAGTGATGTTTAGTTTCTTAACGAGCTCACTAAATGGATAATTTTGGTTATCTATTGCTTCTATTGAGTTTTCTTTAACCTTATTAGCAAATTCTATGAAAGTTATTGTTCCTGTTGGCTTATTTCGTAATGCAATTGTATTTACAAACATGCCAACAGTGTTAAGGAATTTGTTATTTCGCCCACTTATAGCAGTACCTACACATATATCTTCATTTCCTGAATATTTTGAAAGAAGAATGTTATAACACGCCATATAGTAGACATAAGGGGTTACACCCAGTTCCTTACATTTGTTGAGTATATTTTCACTGAGGAATTTTTCTATTCTCGTATAAATGTTAGAACCATTAAAACCTTGAATTTCAGGTCTTTGATAGTCAGTTGGTAACTCGAGAGTGTCGATTTCTTCCTTGAACATATCAAGCCAGTATTTTTCGTTTTCTTCTGTGTAGTTGTCGATAACGGCAAATTCACCATACTGAACAGTATCAGATAATTCTCTACCCATATACAATTCATTAAGTTCTTTAAAGAATACAGGCATAGATTCACCATCAGTTATGATATGATGAATATTTATTGCAACGGTATCTTCATTACAACCTATACGAAGAAGAGGAGATTTAGCTAAGTCAAAAGCTTTGTTGAAATCAGCAAGGTTGGAAGGAAGATTTTCTACAATTACAGTAGCATATTCATCAATTACCTGATTGACAACACCATTGATTGTTTCAAAATGAGTACGTAAACTTTCGTGACGAGAAATTAATTTATTTACAGCGTCTTGAAGTTTCTCTCTATTGATATTTGTTGCTTTGAATGTGTAATTAATATTATAGTGAGTAGAATTAGGACTCATCATCTGTGCTGTATATATACGCATTTGTGCGGCAGTAGCAGGAAGAACAGAACCATATTCCACTTTTATTTCTTCTTGTTCTTTTGTAATCAAGAGTTTAGCAAGTTCTTGAATATCCTTTACTTCAAAGATGGATTTAACAGCTACTGTATATCCAATATTTTCAAGTTCGCTTACAAGCTCAATAGACTTAAGTGAGTCTCCTCCTAAATCAAAGAAGTTATCAAGTACACTTACTTTTTCTATTCCAAGAATTGTTTCAATAGACTTTGTAAGTACTGTTTCTTCCTCTGTTTCAGGGGCTACATATTCTGTTTCTGTATTGATATTGTCAAGGTCAATTTCAGGCAACGCATTTCTGTTTGCTTTTCCACTTGCTGTCATCGGCATCTTTTCAAGATATGTGAATATATGTGGAACCATATATTTAGGCAACTTTGATGAAAGAATTGTTCTGAATTCTTTTGCATTTATTTCTTTGCCTATATAGAAGGCACAAAGGAGCTGTCTGTCCTCACTGTCCTTTCGAACAACGACCACAGCTCTTTCTATTCCTTCTATTGCTTGTAATACGCTTTCTATTTCTCCAAGTTCTATTCTTAATCCTCGGATTTTTACCTGGAAATCTTTTCTTCCAACGTATACAAGATTTCCATCTTCTCTCCAATATGCATGGTCACCTGTTCTGTAAAGTTTGCCCTTGCCAAATGGATTATCAATAAATTTTTCTGCTGTAAGCTCTGATTGATTAAGATATCCTGATGATACAGAATCACCTGCAATACACAATTCACCCATTACACCTATTGGTGTCGGATTTAAATTTTTATCTACAACATACATCTGTGTATTTGCTATACCGTGACCTATTGTTATCTCATCAGTAAATGTATCTGTATCCACAAAGGCTGACCATATTGGCACTTCTGTTACACCATAGATATTGTAAATTTTTGCATTTGTAAATTCCTTAAGCTCATTAAGATATGCAAACTCCATAGCTTCGCCACCAAGGAGAATTGCCTTAACATTTTTCAAGAATTCTCTTTGACTTGGTTCCTTGGTAAGAGCTTTAAACTTTGTTGGAGTTGTTTGCAAGAATTGGCCTTTTTCTTTTGTGAGAAGTCTGTTAAGGGCATACTGATTTCTGCACTCTTGTTCATCTGCAAGCACAACTCTAAGACCATTGACAAGTGTTGCAATAGTCTCTGTTACAAATATATCAAAGCTACAAGTTGAAATTGAAACAATAGCTTCAATTTCATCTTTAATAATTTTGCCGAAAATATTATGTTCATTTTTAGAAATGTAGTTCACAACATTTCTATGTCTTGCCATAACACCCTTTGGTTGTCCTGTACTTCCTGATGTGTAAATACAGTAACAAAGAGCATCATTTGTCATTTCAATATCTGGATTTGCTGCATTTCCTTTTGCTAAAAGAGTTTCTATGTTTTCTTCAGATACTACTAGTCTTGCATTAGTATCTTTACACATATATTCTATTCTCTCTTTTGGAAGCTCCATATCTATCGGAAGATATGCTGCTCCTGTTTTGAGTATGCCAAACAGAGCCGATAAAAGATAACTCTTTCTCGGTAACATAAGGCCAACAATATCGCCTTTGCCAACACCTTGACTTATGAGATTGTTTGCTATTCTGTTAGCTTCTTCATTTAATTCTCTGTATGTAACCTTTTTATCACTTGCTACAAGTGCAATTTTTTCAGGTGTTCTTTCTACCTGCTCTTCAAAAAGAGTATGAATACATTTTTCTTTTGGATAATCTGCATTAGTTTCGTTGAAGCTATTGAGTTTGTTTAATTCCTCTTCTGAAACCATTCCAAGATTATTAATATTTTTGTCATAATTCTCAATAGCATTTTCAGCAAGGGCAACTATTGATTTCAACATAATTTCGATTTCTTTTTCATTAAAAATCGAGGTTCTATAACGAATTTTAAGATTGAAATCTTCTCCGTTGAATCTATGTAAATGTATTTCCAATGGAAGTGAAAGATAGTTACTATATCTAAAAACGAACTTATATTCATCTTTTTTATCAAATTCTTGATAATTAAAGGCAACATCAAAGAGATTGTTTTGTTCCTTTCCATTTTCTTTGAGTAATTCTTTTATATCGTTCTGTGTAAACTTTTGATGTCTGAATAAGTTAAGTTGAAAATCTTCAATTTGCTTTGCATTTTCTAAAAAAGTGTCATCTGAAAGATTTACAATTAATGGTAAAAGATGCATATAAAGACCAACTGTATTGAACTCTAATGCAGATGTTCTGTTGAGAACAGGAGTGCCGATAGTGAATCTTTCAGTTTCATACTTTCGTGATAAATAAATTGACAAAACGGTATTAAAGAATGTTGTAATTGAAATTTCGTTAAATGCACAGAAGTTTTTGACTTTATCAATCAATTTTGATGAAATTGCACGGTTTGATTCTGACGATGAGAAATCTAATGCGTTTGTGGGCGTTGGTACGATGTTGCAATCTGGTTGCATTGAAAATTCTTTGAGCCAAAATTCCTGAGATTTTGCATAACGACGAGAGTGCTTATAATTCTCTTCTGCGTTAACATAATCGGAATATTTTTGTACATCAGTTACAAAGCTTTCATCTTTTAAGAACTCGTTCACATGAGAGGACATAGATAAAGCACTGAAGCCGTCAATAACAATATGGTGAGCGTTAATCATAACACCTGAGGTTGTGGGTGTTTGGAAAACTGCACAGTCAACCAAAAGGCCATAACGGTCAGTAGGCTCATTAAGGAAATCTTGTGCTTTTTGCATAAGTTCTTCTTCGGTTTCAACCTGCCAAAAACGATAGTTGATATGTTCGTGTTCACACACCTCTGCCATTACCCCATCTTCTGTTTCACGAAGCTTTACACGAAGACTGTCATGAGTTTCTACAAGTTTGTTATATGCATTATTTATTTCTTCGTATGAATATACTTTTGGGAATATCTCCATAACACCCTGATTCCAGATTTGACTGTCCAGAGTGAAATTTTTATTGTAGAAATTCATTTGTGAAGATGTAAGTTTGAATTTCATTTTTACGACCCCTTTGAAAAGCTTTTTATATGCAAAAAATTCCTATAATTAGATATATAATAATTATTATATATTTATCAATGGGAGATGTCAAGAAAAAGACAATAGATTATATTGGTAAAAAACCGCCTTAAAACAGTGATTTTTTCCAGATTTTAAACAAGGCAACTATTGTCTTTAATAAAAGAATGTGATATAATAAACATAATATTGGGAAATTGTGAAATAAACATATTCAATCTTTAAAAGAGGTGCAAAAATGTATCTTACAATGCTTAAAAGTAAAATTCATCGTGCTACTGTAACTCAGTCAGAATTAAATTATGTGGGAAGCATAACAATTGATAAAAAATTGATGGATTCAGCGGGAATTCTTGAATATGAAAAAGTTCAGATAGCTGATATCGACAATGGCAAAAGATTTGAAACTTATGTAATTGCCGGTGAGGAAAACAGCGGGTGTATTTGTCTTAATGGCGCAGCTGCAAAATGCGTAGAAGTAGGCGATAAAGTTATTATTATGGCTTATGTTCAATTGACGCCAGAAGAAAATGAAAAGCACTTTCCAAAGGTGGTTTTCGTTAATGATAAAAATGAAATTATGCAAATTGTAAATTATGAAAAACATGGAGAAATAAAATGATAAGAGAAAGAAATATTTGGAGCGATAATCACGCTCCTGAAAATTTCAGACCTGAATATCCCGAGTTTTCAATGGTTTCTCTTTTGAAAGAAACCGCAAACAAATATCCTGATTACTATGCTCTTAACTTCAATAATAAAAAAATTACCTTCGCACAGATGATTGAAACTATTGAAACTGTTGCACAGGCTTTGTTGGCAAGCGGTGTAAAAAAAGGTGATTTTGTTTCTGTTGTTGCACCTAATACCCCACAAGCTTTGATTTCTGTTTATGCAATCAATCGTATGGGTGCTGTTGCAAATATGATTCACCCTTTACTCTCTGCAAATGAAATTAAAAGATTTGTTGAACATGTTGACAGTAAAGCAATTATCACCTTTGATATGCTATATCCAAAACTTGTGGAAATAGAATGGGAAACGTCACAAAAGCCGGTTATGATACTTGCAAGAATTGCTGACGCTCTCCCCATTTATCTCAAGCCGCTTTATCAACTAAAAAATAAATTGGATTTAAAATTTAATCCAAGTCACAATATTATTTATTGGAACAATTTCCTTAAACTTGGTAAAAACAGAAAAGAAGCACTTCCCATTGACGATGGTAAAGGTGATGATATTGCTGCCATTCTTTACAGTGGTGGTACAACGGGTATTCCAAAAGGTGTTATGATTCACAATCGCGCTTTTAACTGTATGGCAGTACAAGCAGAAGAAATCAAACGTGACAACACAAAGGATGCTGCAGGAAAAAAAGCATTGGCTCTTATGCCTGTTTTTCATGGATTTGGACTCGCTATGTGTATGCACGTTATGTTGTATTTTGGAATGCAGGTTTTCCTTGTTCCAAAGTTTGATTTCAAGGCTTGCACAAAATTGATTTTTAAGAATAAAATAAATCACGTTTATGCAGTTCCTGCTTTATTTGAAGCAATTTCACGTTCTGAAGAAATCGAAAAGCAAGATTTATCTTTCCTTGAAATGGTTGCTTTTTCAGGGGATAAAATGAGCGACAAACTTCACAACCGAATGAATAAATATCTTAAAAAAGGTGGTTCATCTGAGCAGATGACAGAGGCTTATGGTCTTACAGAGTGCCTTTCCGCTGCTTGCATCAGCCCATTCTTTGGTCACAAGCAAGGAAGTACTGGACTTCCACTTCCTGATAATAAAATCAAGATTTGTGAGTTTGGCACACACAACGAAGTTCCTCGTGGCGAAGACGGTGAAATCTGTATAACTGGTCCTACACTTATGAAGGGGTATTATAAAAATCAGGTCGAGACTGACCTTGCATTACAAACTCATGAGGATGGTCAGAAATGGCTTCACACAGGTGACATCGGCTGCATGGATGATGATGGATATTTGTGGTATCGTCAAAGACATTGTAAGATGATTATTACTTCAGGGTATAACATTTATCCTACGCAGATTGAAGAGGTTATCAACGGCGTTAATGGTGTTGCGGTAAGTTGTGTTGTTGGTGTAGAAGACCGTAGTGTAGGTCAAAGAATTGTGGCTGTTGTTCAGCCTGTATCAATGGATGTGGACTTATATGCCCTGCGTGAAAGAATTATTGAGGCATGCAAAAACAATGTTGCAGAATTTGCAATGCCAAGGGATATTGTTTTCCAAGCAGAATTACCAAGAACAGCTATGGGTAAGGTTAATTTCAAAAAAATCACTGCGGATATGAACGAAAAGAAAGGGTAAGTTATGATTAAAAGAATTGAAAAAGTTTTCTCAGAAGTAACAGGCAGAGAGGACCTTGAATTTACAGAAAAAACAAGACTTGATAAAAATTTCGAATTCACTTCGTTAAGTTTTATTCAGCTTATTTGTGCTCTTGAAGATGAATTTGATATTGAAATTCCAAATTCAGCCCTCAAGAAATTCAAAACCGTTGGCGATGTTGTAAAATTCCTTGAAAAAAACGCAGATTAAACAGTAAAAGCAGTCTATTATTAGGCTGCTTTTTTATGTGAAAATAAAAATAAAATTAATCTTGACAAAACACAATGTAGTGTGTATAATATGTGAGGATTTGAAACATGAAAATCAAATTCAACAAAATATAGGGGTATAGCTCAGTTGGTAGAGCAGTGGTCTCCAAAACCACGTGCCGTGGGTTCGAATCCTACTGCCCCTGCCACAAATCACCTACTGTTTTAGTGGGTGATTTTTTATTAAAAGAAAGAGAGTTTAATAATGAAAAAATCTAATGCTTTGGCACTCATTCCAATTGGTGTATTTGTTGCTTTTTATCTTACACTTGGTATCGTTTTTGAATATGTGATGAGAATACCAATGGGCTTTTACAACGTTCCTGTTATTGTAGCGTTTCTTATTGCATTATTTGTGGCTGTGCTTCAAACTAAAGATGTTTCGTTGGATAAGAAATTTGAAATAATGGGTCAGGGTGTTGGTGACAAAAACATCATCACAATGCTTATAATTTTCATGCTTGCAGGTATATTCGTAGGTGTTGTGGGTAGGGACTCCGCTGAAAGTGTTGCATACTTTATGCTATCAGTTACTCCCCCACGCTTTGCTGTTGTTGTGCTTTTCCTTATCAGTTGTTTTGTTTCAACTGCTATGGGTACATCCGTCGGCACAATTACTCTCATTACTCCGATTGCAGTCGCAATCTCTGAAGGTTCGGGTTTTTCCCTCCCTCTTTGTGTTGGCACAGTTGTTGGTGGTGCTATGTTTGGTGATAATCTTTCTTTCATTTCTGACACCACTATCGCAGCCTGTAACGGCCAGGGTTGTAAGATGAAAGACAAATTCCGTACTAATGTTGCCATTGTTATTCCTGCAGCTATCATCACACTCGCAATCATCCTTGCATTATCCTTCAACGCTAATATTGCTGGAGAAATCAAGAAAGATTATGATATGATTCGTATCATTCCATACATTCTTGTACTGTTAAGCGGTATTATCGGAATCAATGTTTTTATAACACTCATGATTGGTATTGTTTCAGGCAGTATCATTATGCTGGTAACGAACTCCGTTACATTCCCCGACTTACTTGCAGGAATGGGCTCAGGTGCGTCTGGAATGTTTGAAACATCAATGGTTGCAATTCTCGTTGCCGCACTTTGTGGCTTGATAAAATATAACGGTGGTTTTGAAGCACTGCTCAATGGCATCAAGAAAATTTTTAAAGGCAAAAAGAGTGGTCAACTTGGTATCGGTCTTTTAGTAGGACTTATGGATATTGCAACTGCAAACAATACAGTTGCTATTGTTATGGCTAATCCAATCGCAAGTGAAATGGCAAAGGATTTCGACATCTCTCCAAGAAAAACCGCATCAATTCTTGATACCTTCTCTTGCATTTTCCAAGGCATACTCCCCTATGGTGCTCAAATTCTTGTAGCACTTTCTGTAGTTAGTACTCTTGGTTATGAATTAACTGCATTCCATATTATTTCAAATCTTTTCTATCCTATGATGCTTCTTGTAAGTTCACTTGTGTTTATATTTTTAATTCCTGAAAAGAAAAAATAAAACACCAAAAATCAACAAAAAAGTGAGGTTAACCCTCACTTTTTTCATTTTGCATTTAAAATTCCTATTATTTTATTTATTCTCTACACCAAACATCATATTTTCTATAAACAATTCTGAAAACATTTGATTCGTTGAAAGGTCAATATATTCAGCATTTTCAAGGTATTCACTTAGATTATTCTTCTCACATGCAAACCTAATTGTGCCCAAAAGACTACTGTTGTTTATTGCAACACATTTGTCTTGCAATTCACTTGGTATAAGACCGATTTTGACGGCATTTTCAACATTAATTCTTGCTGAAAAACCACCTGAAATATACATATTTTCTATCTGTTCAAAGGTGATTTTTTTAAGGTTAATGAGTGTCATAACACCCGAAAATACAGCCGATTTTGCAAGTTGAAATTGACGTATATCACCTTGATTTAAGGAGATATTTCCGTAAATTTTATAGTCATTTTCCATATATCCTGTTGCATCAATTTCTTCTCCAACAAGTTGCGAAACTATGTCAACAAATCCCGTCCCACAAATACCCTGTGGGCTTTTTTCATTTATTGTGAAGATTTCAATTTGACTGTTTTTTCGGCTAAATTTATAGATTGCACCATCCGTAGCGCTCATACCACAAGAGATGTTTGCACCCTCAAAACAGGGACCTGCTGCAGCAGATGTACAGAGTGCAGAATCTTCTGAATAAAGCACTATTTCTGCATTAGTACCTAAGTCCACCAAAAGATTGTATTTCCCTTTTTCGGGATTACCTATATAATTCATTCCCGCTACTAAATCTGCACCTATAAACGAATGAATTGATGGTAAGGATATTACATTTTCAATATTCTTAAACCCAAGAATTTCGCCTTTTTCCGTTTTGCTTTCAAGAAACCGTGCCTTGTATGGAGCAACTCCCATTGATGAGCAATCCACACCGAAAAAGGTGTGAAGCATCGTTACATTACCTGACACATACATATCAAGTGTTTTCTGTATTTCTAATTCTCCAATCATTTTGTTGATTTTATCAATTAAAACATCCTGTAATTTTTCAACACCATTTTTACGACAATAATCAATTCTTGAGATTACGTCCGCACCGAAAACTCGTTGTGGATTGGTTGCAGTTTTAACTTTTACAATATTTTTTGTATCCAATGAAACGAGTGTCAAAGCGATAGTAGTTGTACCTATATCAAGACATAGACACATATTTTTTGTGTTTTCACCACTCACCGTTACACCTGTTTCGGACAGAATTTCACTCTGCAAAAACAAAGAAACGGACACATCGCCACTCACCCTATACTGGCAAGACAATTCCTCCCTACCGTTAACTAAAACCTTACATTTTCGGCAAGTTCCTTTGCCACCACAGGGGTGTTCTACTGATTTTCCGTTTCTTACTAAAATATCCGAAAGCAATTCACCTTTTTCGGCAAATATAATTTCATCATTTATTTTGATTTTACACATAAAGACTTTTACCCTTTATTTTTTCTTCTTGGATGGAATCTCATTCCATAAAGTAAATCCAAGGATTAAAAGACCACCTACAACCTGCATTAACGTCATTGTTTCCTTTAACACAACAACGGAAATTAAAACTGCTACCAATGGGTCAATATAGCTTAAAATTGCTGCTTTTTGTCCCGGTAATTCCTTGAGGGATGAGAAGTAAAGACAATATGTAATACCTGTATGTACAAGACCAATTACCAGAAGGAATGCCCATCCTTTGCCACTTAAAGTCTGCAAATTTACGCCATCTGTTAATAATACATAAGGCACAAGTACCATTATTGCTGCAAGGAATTGCAAAAATGTACGATGAATTCCCTCAACATTTTTAATAAACTTATTGAGAAGAATTACTGTTGCATAAAGAGATGCTGCTCCTAAACCAAAAGCAATACCTTTTAAGTGACTTGCACCCTCACTTAAATCGCCAATGCCTGTAATTAAAACAATTCCGAGTGTTGACATTAGGAAGCAAATCCATTGTTTTCCACCCATTTTTTCCTTAAAAAGAATTGGACACGCAACAGTAACAATAACAGGTGCAAAATAGTAACTCAATGTTGCAACAGAAACTGTTGTGTAATTATATGCCTCAAAAAGCAATATCCAATTAAAGCCCATCGCCACACCTGACAATAAGAGTAATGGGATTTCTTTTTTTATTTTTGAAAATGGTATTTTCTGTTTAGTAACAAGAAGAAAGCCTACGATAAGTACTGCTGCTAAAACTGCACGATAAAGTGCAATTTCTCCCGATGGCAACGGAATATTTCGTACAAATAAACCGATTGTACCGAAAATACTCATTGAAATTATTAACATTGTTCTTGCACTTAGGGATTTTTTCATAAATCTGTCTCCAAAATTAAGATAAAAATATTTTATTGCAATATTTAATTATCGTCAACAGTTTTATTGTAAAGAAATAAAAAATATGGTATTATTTTGTTTAATAAACGATTAAGGTGGTGGGAGAATGTTTGAAAATCTACTTAATACACAATCAAGCTGGGATTTTTTGAAGGAAACTCCCCTGCCTATTGCAGTTTACGGCACAGGAAACGGTGCTGACAGAGTGTTCAACCAATTCCAAAAACTTGGCATTTCAGTTGGTGGTGTTGTTGCAAGTGATGGGTTTGTAAGAAAACGCAGTTTTCACGGACTTGAGGTTAAATCTGTCAGTGAATTTGAAAAAGAAGTTGGAGATTTTGTTATTGCACTTGCCTTCGCAAGTCCATTACCCGAAGTAATTGAAAACATCAAAAATCTTTCTTTGCGACATAAAGTTATTATGCCTTCCGTACCTGTTTTTGGTGATAATATTTTCAACAAAGAATTTTTAAAAGAACATCTTGAAGATATTGAAAATGCTTATAATTGCCTTGTTGATGAACAATCAAAAAAAGTTTTTGAGAACATACTTCGTTTTCAGATTACGGGAGAATTGAACCTTTGTTTTGACTGCGAAAGCACAAAGGACGAGGCATTTGGAATACTGAAATTAGACGAAAATGAAAGTTTTCTTGACCTTGGTGCTTATCGTGGAGATACTATTCAGGAATTTTTGCATTACGCAAAAAATTATGAAAAAATAGTTGCTCTTGAGCCTGACAAAAGGACCTTTAAAAAGTTGCAAAGCAACTGTGAAAGCCTTCAAAATTGCAACCTTCTCAACAACGCAGTATGGAGTGAAAGTTGCCTTTTAAACTTTGACGATAACAAAGGTCGTGGTGGCTCTGCAAATGGTAATGGTGTTGAAATTTCTGCTCTCTCTGTTGATTACATCACAGAAAAACATGGTAAATTCACTTATCTTAACATTGATGTTGAGGGTGCAGAAAAAGAGTTACTTAAAGGTGCGAAAAGTACCTTGAAACACGACAAGCCGAAACTTTGCATGGCTGTTTATCATAGAAACGAAGATATTTTTGAGTTAGTCAATCGTGTTAAAGAGATAAATTCAAAATATAAAATTTATCTTCGTCATCATCCCCACATTTCTTTTTGGGACACAAATATTTACTGCATTTAGGAGTTAAAAATGAGCATTAAACTTATTGTTACCGACCTTGACGGAACATTCCTTAATACTAATCACGTTACAATTCCACAGGAAAATATTGATGCATTCCGCAGGGCTCACCATATGGGCATAAAGGTTGCTATTGCAAGTGGAAGAACTAAAATCCTCACTGATTACATAGTGGAACAATTACCATTTTTAGATTATCTCATCACTTCAAATGGTGCTGTTACATACGATATGAAAACAGGTGAAACTGTTTGTTCAACTCTTATTAATAACAATCAATCCGTTGAGATTTTTAACATTTTGAGAGATTACAACCTTATTTACGAAATCTATTTCAAGGGCAAATGTTTCATGAATAATGAGAGTTTTGCTATGTTTGATACAGAGCATGTTTCTCCTCATATTCACGAATTGCTTAAAGATTATATTAAGCCTGTTTCTAACTTACAATCCTTTATTGACGGACAAGGCATTGAAAAACTCAATATTTTATCACTTACCGGTGAAGAAAGAATTGAATTAGAAGAAAAGATAAATAAATCTTGTAATGTTGCTTTTGCTTCTTCCTTTCCCATCGTAAAGGGTGCAAACGGAAATCTTGAAATGACCGATATAAATGCTACAAAAGGCTTTGCAGTCAAAGGACTTGCTGATTCATTGAATATCACAAAGGAAAATATTATGTGCTTTGGCGACGGTGAAAATGACTGCTCTATGCTTTCCTTTGCTGACTATTCCTTTGCTATGGAGAATGGTAATGAACTTGCAAAAAAGACGGCAAAATTCACAACAGACACCAACGATAACGCCGGCGTTGCAAATGCTATAAAGAAATATATATTTGGAGAATAATATGGAAATTACAAATTTTAAAGGAGCGATTTTTGACCTTGACGGAACCTTGTTCGACTCCATGGGAATATGGAAGGACGTTGATGTCGCCTTCTTTAATCGTCGTGGGCTTGAAATGCCTGAGGATTATCAGGAATGTATCAAGGATATGCACTTTAAGACAATGGCAATTTACACAAAGGAAAGATTTAATCTTCCTGACGACATAAATAGTATTATGGATGAATGGTGTGAGCTTTGTTTTGAGGAATATGAAAAGAAAATTCCTTTGAAAAAAGGAGTTCTTGAATATTTGTGTTACCTGAAGGAAATCGGAATTAAACTTGCTTTTGCAACGGCAAATACAACCGAGCTTAGTGAGGTATGCTTAAAAAACAATAACATTTTTCACTTGTTTGATGCCTGTGCATATCTCCACGAAACTACAAGTGAAAAGTGTAAGCCCGATGTTTATCTACTTGCTTGTGAAAGATTAAATCTATCCCCTGCCGACTGCATTGTTTTCGAAGATATTCTTCCGGGAATCAAGGGTGCAAAACTAGGTGGTTTCACTGTCTGTGGTGTCTATGATAACTTTTCCAAAAATGATACTGATGAAATCAAGGAAATTTCCGATTATTACATAAAATCCTTTGAGGAATTAATCTAATCTCTCTTTACAAAGTGACAAAAAAGTTATATTATAATATTTGTTAACAAAATGAAATTTTTAATGAAAGAAGAATGATATATGGCAAAAACAGTTTTAGTTGAAACAAGTGCAAGACATGCTCACATTTCAAAAGAGCATCTTGAAATCCTTTTCGGTGAAGGCTATGAACTCACAAAGAAAAAGGACCTTTCTCAGCCTGGTCAGTATGCTTGTGAAGAAAGAATCGCAGTTATCGGTCCTAAAGGTCAATTCCCAGGTGTTTCAATCCTTGGTCCTGTAAGACCTGCTACTCAGGTTGAAATTTCTGCTTCTGATGCTCGTTCAATCGGCGTGGCTGCAGTTGTTAGAGAATCAGGTGATATTGCAAACACACCTGGTTGTAAAATCGTTGGTCCTAAGGGCGAAATCGAAATTGAAAATGGTGTTATCGTTGCAAAGAGACACATCCACATGACTCCGGACGATGCTGAAAAATACGGTCTCCAAGACAAGCAGGTTGTTGAAGTTAAGGTTGCTTCTAACGACAGAACACTTACATTCGGTGATGTTGTTGTTCGTGTTCATCCTAACTTTGCGCTTGCAATGCACATTGATACAGACGAATCAAACGCTGCACTCTGTGCTCCTGGTACATTAGGTGAAATTCTTTAATTTTAAAACGAACTAACAGAATAATATTTAAGGTTGGTATTCAATTTTTGGATACCAACCTTTTTTTAACTTTCGACTCTTTTGTTAATGTAAAATATTATTGGTTTTTCTTTTTCTTCAACAACAGTTTCTTTTATTCCAAGGGGGTTTCTATAACACCATTTACCCATTGCGATATAAGGGAAAACATAAAATGCAGGGATAATAAGAAGGCTTGACATTAGCCAACCTAAAAATGACAAACAATAAAGAGCGTAGCTTACACAATGCCCATCCATTACGCCTATACTCTGTTCAATTACTTTTATGGGGTTTCTTTCTTCTTCAGATAAAATTATTGACGAACACATTGAATATCTTTTCAATGTTATATACAAAAAAGATATACCAATAAACAACAAGATAATTGAAGAAATAAAAAGCGTAAGATTTAAATTGAAACCATTATTTTCAAATCTATAACTATAAATCAAAAGTGCTGAAACTGCTATACAAGGCGAAAGATATACAACACCCCAACTTATTGATAACAAAAATTTAACTACTGACACAAGTGAGAAGACAAGGCATTGACGAAACGATATCCCTTGAAACGCCTTAAAAAATGTGACCTTTTTGTTAAGTGATTTTCTCAAAAAATAATTGTCACAAACAAGTCGTAAACTTTTCCAAATAAAAAATGATATAAGCGAACTTGTTGTCATTAGTAGCAGACGGATATATTCTGCATAAGGTGAAATATACATATTAAATTTTGTACCTTTTAACAACATTAACAAATAATAATTTGACGCTGTTAGTATAACAATAGATACAAAAGGTAAAACCGAAACTAAAAAGCATCTTAGAGAGCATTTCATCATTATTTTTTTAGCGTTTAGTTTTAAATAAGTTTTTTCCATTTATGCAATCCCCTTTTTAATTATTGTTAACAGAAAAATACATTTTAATACTTAAGGAGATTATTTATGTGCGGAATAGTTGGTTTTGTAGGAGAAGAAAAAGCTGCTCCAATTCTTATAGAGGGACTTCGTCGCCTTGAATATCGTGGTTATGACTCGGCAGGTATTGCAGTTAACGGCGATGGTGTTACTGTTGTTAAAGAAAAGGGACGAATTGATAATCTTCAGGGTCGTGTTGATGAAATAAATCCTCAAGGTACTATTGGAATTGGTCACACTCGTTGGGCTACTCACGGTGCACCTGACCAAATTAATGCCCACCCACATAGGTCAATGAATGGCATTGTTACTCTTGTACACAACGGAATAATTGAAAATTATATGGAACTTAAAAACGACCTTATTGAGAAAGGCTATAAATTCAAGTCACAGACAGATACTGAAGTTATTGCACAACTTTATGACTTTCTTTTTGATGGCGATGCTATCACGACACTTATTAAAACTGCTGAGAAATTAGAAGGTTCTTATGCAGTTGCAATGCTTGTTAAGGGTTATGACGATAAAGTTTTTGCAATGAAAAAAGATAGCCCTATGATTGTGGGAAAAGGCGATGGAGAAAATTATCTTGCATCCGATATACCTGCAATTTTGCCCTACACAAGGGACTGCTACATTGTGAATGATGGTGAATTCATTGAAATCTCAAAAAATGATATTAAAATTTTTGACAAAGACGGAAATGAAAAAGAAGTTGAAATCAAGACAATCAATTTAAGTATTGATGCTGCTGAAAAAAGTGGCTACGATTACTTTATGGCAAAGGAAATCTATGAACAACCAAAAGCTGTAATGAATACTGTTTTCCCGCTTATTAAAGACGGAGAAATTCAACTCCCATTTGAATTTCCTGAAAGCTTTAAAAAAAATCTTAACAGAATTTACGTTGTCGCCTGTGGCAGTGCTTATCATATTGGTATTACAGCAAAATACATTATTGAAGATATGGTTAGAATTCCTGTAATGGTTGATATTGCAAGTGAATTCAGATACAGAAACCCTATTATCGGTAAGGATGACCTTTGTATTTTCGTAAGTCAATCAGGCGAAACTGCCGATACTCTTGCATCTCTTCGTGAAGCAAAGGTAAGAGGTGCATTCACAATGTCCATTGTAAATGTGCCTTTCAGCACTATTGCGAGAGAAAGTGATGGCGTTATTTACACAAATGCAGGGGCTGAAATTGCAGTTGCAACAACAAAAGCTTTTTCTGCACAGTTAAGTGTTATTTATGTGCTTTCTGCATATTTGGCACACGAAAAGGGTCTTATGAGTGATGATGAAATCAAAGTATTTACGAGTGAAATTCTAAAATTACCTGAAAAGATTAAAACAGCGCTTGATTGTGATAAGATTACCGAAGAACTTTCAAAGCATATTGCAACAAAAGAGAATATGTTCTTTATCGGTCGTGGTATTGACTACCCTCTCTGCCTTGAAGGTTCACTTAAATTAAAGGAAATTTCATATATTCATTGTGAAGGTTATGGTGCGGGTGAATTAAAGCACGGTACAATTTCACTTATTGAGCCTGGCACAGTTATTGCTGCCGTTGCTACCGACGATGCACTTTACGGAAAAATGGTTTCAAATATCAAAGAAGTTCATGCCCGTGGGGCTTATGTTATTGCAGTTGTAAAAGAAGGTACTGAAGGCATTGAAGATGTGGCAGACGAGGTAATTTTTGTTCCAAAATCTTCTAAATACCTTATGCCATCACTTACTGTAATTCCTTTGCAGTTACTTGCTTATCACACTACTGTTGAAAAAGGTCTTGATGTTGACAAACCAAGAAACCTTGCAAAATCAGTTACAGTTGAATAGTAAGTTCAAAACTCCCGAAAAAAACATCGGGAGTTTATTTTTTTATATTGAAATATATATGGTTTGTGGTAAAATATTCTTTAGAAATCCATTTGGAAAAGAGTGATTTTATGAAAACTTATGCTACATATTTTCAAAATAGCGAAAGTGCTCCACTTTGCTATGGTGAAATTAACTTAATTAACCCTGAAAGACAAAGACTCAGAGGCGAAGAATTAAAAGCAGGTATTGAAGCACAACCTGTTTTCTGTGGTTTCTGTGGTACAGATATGGAGCTTATGCGAATGGGACAGAAAAACAACCTTTCACATAAATTTCCACAGGGTGAAAAAAGACTTATTAACGGACACGAAGGTGTTGTTTGGGTACCATCTCAAAATCGTTTTGCAATCGTTTTAATCCGTGGTGGTGACAGTTTTGACCCTACAAGATACACGGAAGACGAAACATATTTTGAATATGGTTGCGATGGGGCAGACGGAATTTTCTGCGACAAGGGTTATTTTAATCCTGATATGCTTCTCACATTACCAGAGGAGCATAATTCTTACGAGAAACTTCCACTCTCCCTTGCTAAAAAGTTAGTTTTTTCTGACCCTTATGCCTGCGCTGTTTTCCAGCACGAAAGAATGTGTGACATTGGTATGGCACAGAATTTCAGGGTTGAAATGGCAAAAAGAAAGTGTGACAAGGCAACTGCTATGGAGTATGCTATTGAAAGCACATTCGAAAGAACTGTTATTTTTGGTCTTGGTACAACTGGTCTTTTCATCGGTGACCAAATAAGAAGAAATCATCCTGATGCTAAAATCCTTTTTGTTGCAAGAAGTCCTGAAGACAGCAACAAAGCGAAATTCGTAAAAGATGTTCTTGACTGCGATTACCTTTCAAGTGGTAATTTTACAATGGAAGAAACTGCAAAGGCAATTATGGACAGAATCGGTGGTACTGCAACTGTTTTTGTTGGTACATCGGGTACTGAAATCGAACATAAAATTGCTTTTGACCTTGAGGTTTTAGGCTGTAACGGAATTTACAACAGCTTCTCATTAGGTCCAAAGGTTACATATGACACAATGCCTTTCGGCTTTAAAAACCACGTGATTTTTGCGTCGATTAACTTCACACAGAAACACATGGAAGAGGCTATTCGTATTCTTTGTGAAAGCCGATTCAACGAATTAGTTGAACTTATTGACAAGGATGAATTTACTGCAGACCCAATGGATGCTTATATAAACAAGATTTACTCAAAAAATGCACCACTCAAAACTGCAGTTGTATGGAATAAAGAATTTATTGATATGGAGAAATAATTATGAAAGCTATTCAGATTACTACACCAGGTGTTATTAATTTAATTGACAAGGAAACCCCTGTTGCAAATGAGGGTGAAGCATTACTTAAAGTAAAATATTGTGGTATTTGTGGTGCTGACGTTGCATCCTACACAGGAAATCAGCCATTTACTACATATCCCCGTATCCCCGGTCACGAATTCAGTGCAGAAATCGTGTCTGTGCCTGAAAATAACAAGGGATTAAAGGCAGGGGATGTTATTACTTGTAACCCATATTTCAACTGTGGTGGTTGCTATGCTTGTAAACGTGGTATTGTTAACGCTTGTTACGACAACCAGACAATGGGTGTTCAGCGTGATGGCAGTTTCCAAGAATATATTACAATGCCTGTTGAAAGACTTATTGATGGTAAAGGTCTTTCTGCACAGGAATTAGCATTGATTGAACCATTCTCAATCAGTTGCCATGCACTTTCAAGAGCAGAGGTTAAAGAGGGCGACAATCTTCTTATTATGGGTGCAGGTCCTATCGGTCTTTTTGCTATGATTAAGGCAAAGGCTATGGGTGCTCGTGTTATGATTGCAGATATGCTTGAAAGCAGATTAAATCTTGCAAGAGAATATGGTGCAGATATGATTGTAAATGTTAAGGAAAAAAACCTTCACGAATCTGCACTTGAATTCACAAACGGTAATGGTTTTGATGTTTGTGTTGAGGCTTGTGGTGCTCCTGAAACATTCCTTTCTTGTATTGACGAGGCAAGTCACGGTGCTAACATTATCTTAATCGGTAATGGCAAGAGAAATACTGATTTCTTACACTCAATTATCCTTAAAAAGGAACTTAATATCTTTGGTAGTCGTAACGCTTTCACAAAGGACTTTGAAGAGCTTATTGACCTTGTTGCAAGTGGTAAGGTTGACGTTATGAAAATGGTTAGTGGTATCTACAAGAAAGAAGATGCACAACAAGCTTTTGAAAGTCTTAAAAACAATGATGGTTCACTTTGCAAACTCCTTATTGAATTTTAATCAGGTGAAAAGCTATGATGATAATTGATGCACATGCCCATTTGTGGAAAAAACAGCAGGGCAAGGTAAACGGAAAAGACGTTTTTCCTGTTGGTGACGGAAAGAGTAATTTTGGTGGAGAAATCCGTCAAATGATGCCACCATATATGAATGATGACGAAAACACCTTTGAAAGATTTATTGCAAATATGAATTATGCAGGTGTTAGTGGTGCTGTTATTACTCAGGAAGAAATTGACGGAAATCAGGACAACTATCTTTTAAGTGCAAAAAAGGCTTTTCCTGACAGGTTTAAAATCTGTTCACTTTATGAGGAAGGTAAACCATTTTTAACAGATGGTTTTGACGGAATCAAGCTCTGTGCAGGGCGACTTCCCACACAGGATTTGACAAAGCACTACAAGGTTTTTGAAACTGCATTGAAAAACAATATGTTCATTTCCATTGATTTAGCAGATGGTGATGCACAGACCGGTTCACTCCTTGAACTTATTAAGCAATATCCCGATTTAAGAATTGCTATCGGTCACTTTGGAATGGTTACAAGGGAAAACTGGTTAGAGCAGATTAAGCTGGCAAGGGAAAAGAATGTATTTATTGAAAGTGGTGGTATTACATGGCTTTACAACAGCGAGTTTTACCCCTACCCTACTGCTATTAAATCAATTAAAGAGGCTGCTGATATTTGCGGTATTGAAAAGCTTATGTGGGGTAGCGATTATCCACGTACAATGGTTGAAATTACATATAAAATGAGTTTTGACTTTGTACTTAAATCAAAGGAACTGACCGACATTGAAAAGTTGTTATTCCTTTCTGAAAATGCAATTAATTTCTATGGCTTTGATGATGTGAAAGAACAAGAAATTATACCTAATATGTTATAATTACAAAAAAGGGCGAGGAGTTTTTCCTCGCCCTTTGGTATTAAGTTGTGATTAATCTAACACAGAGGAACCGTCCCCTGTACACTCTGCAGAACCGTCCCCTGTGCACTCTCTTATTTGTTATAATCTGTCGAGGTCAAAGTAATTATGTAAGTGTCTGCTTCTTGGTATCCAACAGCATCCTTGATGTAATGATATTCCACAGTAATATTATCACTCAAATTTACGATTGTTCTCTGGTTTGTATTGGCTTCCTGGAATTTTTCTCCGACTTCAACATCCGAATCGAATACTTTTACAATGTCCCTCATTAGATTTTCGTACTGCTCCAACATTGCAGTTCCGTTCGAAAACTCAAATGTGAAGAAGAAGCCCATTTCACTGTGGTCATTTACTTTGATACTTAATCCTTCAAAGCCATCCACAACAAGATAGGCAATGGTATGATTATTCCTAAACTCAATATCTGTTACTTGGGTATCAGAAATTTCGTTAAATTCGCTCACAAATCTTCTAATGGTCTTCTCATGCTTAGCATACGGATTTGTGTTGTCGATTGCTTCGGTGGTTTCTGTTGTGTTATTGGTGGACTGCTCCGTCTGGATTGTGGTTCCAGGAGCATCGGTCTGGGGAGTATCGATTTCACCATTACCAGACAGACCGATAACAAAGAATAACAGCCAGGCAGCGGAAATAATGCCATACTTAACAGCAGGCTTCATGTCCTTTTTCCGCAGCATAAGAATTGTGAGCGGAACGGGGAAAATGCAAATCCAGCCCAAAACCCACAGCCAGGTCTTTCTACCAGAACCCTTACTTCCTGCGTTGGGGGTCCAGGTAAAACCGCAATTTTGGCACAGTCCAACAGTTCTATATGCAGACTGACTCACTGACTGTCCTGTTCTACCAGTACCAATAATATTCTTGCGAGAATTTCTTTGGGTAGATGTTCCAATCCGTTCTCTTTTGAATGAGATATTAGTATCGCCACATTTTGGGCAACCACCACTCTGAGGCTTTTCTTGTAGCATTTTGCTACCACAATATTCACAGAGCTTACCTTGCGTTTCTGCACCGCAATTTGGACATTTCATAATAGTTCCTCCAATTTTTTTATTTATCGATATACTATAAAACACAAGGGTACATTTTTTGTACAATACAGGGGACGGTTCCCTGTTTGAAACTAAATCCCCTATAAAAATTAATCTAACCCTAATGCAAATATAACACTAATTTTGTACAATGTCAATGAACAGTTTTTAGTTTTATTCTGTTTATATAATCCACCTTTTGGCAATAATAAAATTACATATCCACTCCCCTTTTTTGTACATATAAATTAGATAAAGGAAGATTTGTGTGCAGTATAACAGAGTGGAAATTTGCGGAGTTAACACATCTAAAATAAAGGTGCTAAAAGAAGCAGAGAAAATGGAATTACTTCGCAAAATACGTGAAACCAACGACAAGAAAGCAAGACAGGAATTAATTGAAGGAAATCTTCGACTTGTACTTTCGGTCATTCAAAGATTCTCTAATCGTGGTGAAAACCCCGATGACCTATTTCAAGTGGGCTGTATCGGACTTATTAAAGCCATTGATAATTTCGATGTTACACAAAACGTGCGTTTCTCCACCTATGCTGTACCGATGATTATTGGTGAAATAAGGCGATATTTAAGGGATTATAACACTATAAGGGTAAGTCGTTCACTTCGTGACACTGCCTACCACGCTATGCAGATTAAAGAAAGGATACAGAATGATTTAGGCAGGGACGCAACCATTGAAGAAATTGCAAAAGAGATGGAAATGGAGCCTGTTGACATAATTCTTGCTCTTGAAGCTATTGTTGAACCTATTTCACTTTATGAGCCTGTTTATTCCGACGGTGGGGACACAATTTTTGTTATGGACCAGATTGGCGGTTCGGAAAGTGATGAAGATTGGCTAAACGAGATTTCTATTAAGGAAGCAATTAAAAATTTAGGTGAACGTGAAAAGCAGATTTTAAATCTTCGATTTATTCAGGGTAAAACTCAAATGGAAGTTGCAAACGAGGTTGGAATTAGTCAGGCTCAGGTTTCACGTCTTGAAAAAGGTGCTATTAAGAAAATCAAAGAATCGTAATAAAAAAATACCCCTTAAAATAAAATATTACGGGGTGATTTTATGAATTGTTTTATTACAGATATGAGAGAAAAGGAAATTATAAATCTTCGTGATGGTTGTCGATTAGGTGCTGTCTGCGACGTAGAATTTGATACTTGTAGCGGGAATATCGTTTCAATAGTTGTATTTGGCAGAAGCAAGGTATTTGGTTTTGGTGGAAAAGGTGAAGATATAAAGATTTGTTGGAATGATATTAAGGTAATTGGTGACGACACTATTCTTGTAGATTTTGACTGCCCGAAAGAATGTAAAAATACTTCTAACAATAATTTTCTCGACTCCTTATTCAGACATAAATAGGTATCTTGAAATGGAAAATATTATGTGATACAATAATAAAAAGATATAAATATTGTATCGGGGTGCTAAAGATGAATAACAGAGTAAAACTTGAAATTCGTGGAATAACATATTTTATAAACACGGACGAATCTCCTGAATATACAGAAGAATTAGCCCAGAAAATCGACGAAAGATTAGCTACAATTTTAAAGGGTGGCTCTTTTATTTCTATGACTCAGGCTGCTGTGCTTGTGGCTTTGGAAGAAGCTGATAAGAGTTATAAAAGTGAGCAGGAAATTGAGTCCTTAAAAACTCAGGTAAAGGAATATCTTGAAGATTCTGCAAAGGCTAAGTCAGAAAGAGATTATTACAAGCGTGAGCTTGAAAGAATTAAAACAGAAGCAAAGTTCAAAAATGACCAGATAAATCTCTTTGCAAAGGCAAATAACAATGAATAATATTGAAATACTTGCGCCTGTTGGAAGTGCTGAAGCCTTAAAGGCGGCTGTACTCAGCGGTGCTGATGCGGTTTATTTTGGTATGGGCAATTTTAATGCTCGTCGTAACGCACAGAATTTTTCAACGGATGCAGAAATCAAAGACGCAATAGAATATTGTCATTCAAGGGGTGTTAGAGTGCATATTACTCTTAACACCCTTATTAAGGATGCTGAATTAAAGGATGCTATTGAGTGTGTAAGGAAAATATGCACATTTGGGGCTGATGCTATTATTGTTCAGGATTTAGGACTTGCAAAGGTGATTAAATCGGTTTGTCCTGATATTGAAATGCACGCATCAACTCAAATGAGCGTTGGTACACTTCAAGGACTTTACATATTAAAAGAATTGGGATTTTCACGTGCGGTTTTGCCAAGAGAATTGAGTTTTGAAGAGATTAAATATCTTTGCAAGCACTCTCCCATTGACCTTGAAATGTTTATTCACGGTGCTTTATGCATGTGTGTATCGGGTCAATGCTTAATGAGTGCTGTATTGGGCTCCAGAAGCGGAAATAGAGGTCTTTGTGCTCAGCCTTGCCGTCTACCATTCAAAGTGCAAAAAGGCACAGGACACGATTTAAGCCTTAAAGATTTATCTCTTATTGAACACATCCCCGAATTGGCAGAAATGGGCGTTTGCTCATTCAAGATTGAAGGCAGAATGAAACGTCCTGAATATGTCAGCGCTGTTGTTACTGCTTGTAAAAAATCCATGCAAGGGAAATATGATTGTTTTACTGAAAAAGACCTATCCGACCTTTTTTCTCGTTCAGGCTTTACAGATGGTTATTATAAAAACAGAATTGGCAGAGAGATGTTCGGTTTCCGTGAAAAAGAAAATGTTCAATCTGCTACAAAAGAGTTGCTTTCAAGGTATGCTTCTGTTTATGACAAGGAACAAGGCAGATTTAATATCAAATTTACTTTCCAAGGGAAAATCGGCGAAAAAGCAAATCTTACTGCCAACTGCAACGGACTTTCTGTTGAAACAGAAAGTGAAATGCTTTGTGAAGCACCAATAAACCGTCCTATTTCAGAAGATAGGATTAAGGATGCTCTTTCAAAATGTGGTGGTACACAATTTACTGCTGAAAGTGTTAAAATTTTGGGTGATGTTGATTACTCTCTACCTGTTTCTGCACTCAATTCTATGCGAAGAACTGTGCTTGACGCATTAGAAAACAAATTATTGGGCAAAAAAGAGAGAATTTTATACCCTGCCCCTATTCCCACTAATATAGAGTCGGAAAATTATCGTGAGTTCTATTGCAGATTTGACAATGTTGAGCAAATTCCTGATAACATTTATGCAGATATGATTTTTGTGCCATTGGGTACTGATGACAACGTTGTGAACACAAACAATTATGGTGTTGAATTACCACACGGAATGTTTGGTAATCAGGAAAAGGTTGAGGGATTACTCACAAAATCTTCTGCCCAGTATTGCCTTTGCCATACGCTTGATGCAGTTGCTATTGCTAAAAAGTGCAACAAAAAAGTAATTGCATCCCCATCAATGAACATATTCAATTCACTTTCGATGGATGTGGCAAAATCACTTGGAATTGACAAGGTTATTGTTTCAAACGAATGCACATTGGACAAGTTTGAAGATATTTCTTCAAGTGTACCTATTGGACTTACCGTTTATGGCAGAATTCCACTTATGCTCACTCGAAACTGTCCGATTAGGAATGGTAAGACTTGTGCTGAATGCAAACGAGAAAGTGAAATTACAGACAGAATGGGTATTAAATTCCCTGTAAAATGTTATATGGGATACTCGGAAATTCTCAATTCCCGTCCACTTTATATGGCAGACAGAATGGGTGAAATTCCTGCTTGTGATATAATGTTTTTCAACTTTACAACCGAAAGCAGACAAGACGTTGAAAGCATTGTTTCGGCTTATGAAAACGAAGAAAAGTCCATAGGAGAATTTACCCGAGGACTTTTATACAGAGGTGTTGAATAATGGAGTTTTTAAAAATTAAAAAAGTAAGAGAAAATGCAAAATTACCAACAAGAGGTACTGTGGGTAGTGCAGGACTGGACCTTTATGCTTGTATTGACGAGCCAATAACATTAAATGGTGGGGACAAAGCAGTTATTCCGACAGGTATTGCTATTGGGCTTGATAATCCTAAATATGCTGCTTTTGTATATGCAAGAAGCGGACTGGCTATTAAACACGGAATTGGTCTTTTAAACTCCGTAGGTGTTATTGATAGCGATTACCGTGGTGAAATCTGTGTTGGTGTTATAAATCAACTTAAAGAGCCATACACAATACAACCATCTGAAAGAATTGCACAGATGGTAATTCAGCCTGTTGCACTTCCCGAATTAGTTGAAGTTGACGAGCTTGACGACACAGACCGTGGTGCGGGTGGATTCGGTTCAACCGGTAGAAAATAAGCAAAAAGGGATGCCAAAGCATCCCTTAATTTTTTATTGTTTTACACCCCAAAGGGCTTCGTTATTGTTACCGACCAAAGAAAATACTATTTTTTCTTTATGTCCCTTACTTTCATCCTTTTGGATATCTAAAACACCTTTATATTCAACACTATCAATGGTCATTTCAATATATGGTGTTCCATCAACGAGTTGCCAAGTGCCATTTACTTCTTTATATGATACCTTTGTGTTATTTCTAACACTTTCATAAACCCTCAAATTAGATATTGTGCCATCTTCATTCAAGGTTATTGTTTGTGTTGGGGCAATAATGTTATCAACATCTGCCCAACCTTCGCAAGTATTACTAATATTGCCATGAGCGATAAATTCATATTCACCACTTACGGTTTCTGTAGAAAAGCCAATATCCATATCAGACTCACCAAGATGCTCAAATGGTAATGCAGTAAGCCAACCGTCCTGTGTTCTTACAAGTTCTCGAATTCTCGTTTCATAGCCATCCGTTCCATTGTTAAAACGAGTATGATATGAGAGAAGTATTTTTCCATCACTTGTTGTCATAGCTGAACAATGTCCACCCGACAAATATGCAATTTCATTTGAACTAAACTGATAATTCCCAAAGAGCTTTATTCCCGCATCTGCCCAGTCAAGTGCAGTATTACCGACAGCATCATAATAAAGTCCGTCAGGGGTTTTACTACGGAATTGACGAATGTTGTATCCCCCCAAGGCGTTTAATCCCTTATATGTCACAAACATATAGTAGTAGTCGCTTACCTCATCATAAATAATATATGGTCCCTCACCTGACAAATCATTATAGTGATTTGGATTAAAAAGTTTCTTACCGAAATACATATCGTAATCATCGTGATTTTTCATATATTCGTAATCGGGCATACCTGTTTTTTCATCCATTGGCATTATGTATGTGCCACCAAAAAACGAGCCATAAGTCATCCAAAGGTTTCCATCTTTGTCATAGAAAAGAGCCGGGTCAATGCAATTTGGATACACTGTGTGGTCGTAATTTCCATCTATATCAAACCATGAAGCATTCTGCACATCATCCATTTTGAAAATTCCTTTTTTCAAAAGGTCTTTGATATTCGTAAAGTCATAGTGCAAAGAATTTTCACGGATATATTCTTTTTCAACTGTTCTTTTATTAAAACCGGAATATACAATGGTATCCTTATACTCATAAGGACCTTCAATATTATCTGATACTGCCATCCATATTACCGACGCAGGTGTACCCCACACAGAGCAACTTGCATAGTAACAATATTTTCCCATTTTAGGGTTATAAATAACGTCTGCTGCCCAGATATTTGTCTGCCAACCGTTTTCAGGATAATTATTCACTACCTGATATGCGTCCGTCCAACTCAAAGGTTCGGCTAAAACTTCACGGAGAGTTTTTCCCTCAGGCACTAAAAGTCTGTTTAAATCCCCCGTCCCTGATGCAACACTTGTCCAATTAACTAAATCGTTACTTTTTGCCGCAGTACAATGAGTGCCAAAAATATAATATTCACCATTCGACAGTTCCATAATTGAAGGGTCGTGAATTGCAATTCTTCCATTTTCCAACTGACAATTTCCCCCTTCATTTATTTCATATTGCTTTGCTTCAATATAATCTGCACTTTTTAGTCCACCAAAAAGAGATGTAAAAAAGCAAAGCACCGCTGCCATAAGATAATACAGACGATTATAAATCATTTTTCTTCTATCCTTACTTTATTACTTCGTACATATCCCCTGCTGTTTGTTTGGTTGCATATTCAGTTACAGTAAGCACCTTGTACTTTGTAATCTTTTCACCAAACTGAATTTCAAGGATGTCACCTTCCTTAACATCATAAGATGCTTTTACAACTCTGCCACTAACGGATACGTGGCCTGCATCACAGACCTCATTCGCTACGGTTCTTCTCTTTATTATTCTTGATACTTTTAAGAATTTATCCAATCTCATAGTTTATACCTTAATTTCATTTATAATAAAAACAAGGGTCGCTTTTGGCGACCCTAATTTTCTTTGCAAAAGTTTAATTATTTAACTGCTGCTTTAAGAGCTGCGCCTGCTTTGAAAGCTGGAACTTTTGTTGCAGGAACTGTCATTGTTTCGCCTGTTCTTGGGTTACGAGCTGATTTTTCTGCTCTTGCGCGAACTTCAAATGTACCAAAGCCGATAAGCTGAACTTTGTCACCATTTGCAAGTGCATCTGTAACTGATGCGAAAACTGCTGCTACTGCTGCGTCAGCGTCCTTCTTTGAAATGCCTGCTTTAGCTGCTACTGCTGCTACGAGTTCTGTTTTGTTCATTTGTATTTCCTCCAAATAAAATTTTCTCTTTTTATATAAAAAGGATTTTAATCCTTTTTAGCCATATCCCACAACTTGTCCAATGTAGCCAAGTCTGTATTTTTCATATCCAATCCTTGTTCAGTTGCCATTTTCTCAACCTTGGAGAAACGGTTAATAAACTTGTCTGTTGAGTTTGTGAGTGCCTCCTCACTGTCAACCTTCACAAAGCGTGAAACATTTACAACAGAGAACAATAGGTCACCCAACTCTTCTTGAATATTTTCCTTGTCACCTTTTAAATATGCATCCTTAAGTTCGGCTAATTCTTCGCTTATTTTATCAAACGCACCTTCAGCATTGTCCCAATCAAAGCCAACCTTTGATGCTTTTTTCTGCACCTTATCAGCACGCATAAGAGCCGGAAATTCGCGAGGAATTGAAAGCATTGATTCAGTTTGGGTTCTTTGCTGTTTTGTACGTTTTTTAATAATGTCCCAATTTTCAAGAACCTGTTCACTTGTTTCAGCATTAACATCGCCAAAAACGTGTGGATGACGTTCAATCATCTTTTTGCAAACTCCGTCAGCAACATCAGAAAGTTCAAATGTGCCTTTCTCACGCTCAATCTGAGTATGAAAAACAATCTGCAAAAGAACGTCACCAAGTTCTTCTAAAAGCAAATCCTTATCGTCCTTATTGATTGCCTCAATAACCTCATAAGTTTCCTCAAGAAAATCACGACGGATTGATTTGTGGTCCTGTTCCCTATCCCAAGGACAACCTTCAGGGGAACGAAGAATTTCGACAATATCAACTAAATCACCAACATCATAGTTGTTTTTAAACTTGAAATTGTCTATCATTCCTATCACCTGAACCTATTTTACTCTATAAATCCATATTTTGCAAGTAGTTTTGCAATTTTTTCTCCCTTTGGAAGCATAACAACATCATCTTTTGAGATACCCTTGATGAAAAGCATTGAAATAACATAAATCAAGCCACCAAAACCGATACCAATACCCAAACACATTATGTTTTTAAGACCAAACTCAGGGATAAATCTGTTACAAAGACCGAAGGATGTGTATGCAGCAACACCGCAAAGGATACCACAAATTATCGGTTTTGCAAAAACTGAAATTAAATTAAACTTTATTCTTGTAGTCTTAACAAGTGCAAACATATTAACAGCAACAATAACAACATAGCAAAGAATTGTACCGATTACTGCACCGTTAACATTAAGGCTTGGAATTGAGACAAAAATGAAGTTTGATACAAGTTTTACAAACGCACCCAATGATAGAGAAATGAGAGGTACTTTTGTTTTATCAAGAGCTTGGAGCATATTTGTCATTGGCTGCGAGAGTGCCATAAGGAAAATTGTAAAGCCATAAGCAGTAAGCACAGGTGCTGCAATAGAAACACCACTTGCAGACTCACCTTTACCGTAGAACATTGCAAGGATTGGTTGAGCTAATACACCCATACCTATTCCGCAAGGCATAGCTACAAGCATTGTTACCCTAAGGACAGATTCTATTGAAACCTTTATTTTCTCTCTATTCTTTACTGCCCACGCAGCAGAAAGAGTTGGAATTGCACTTATACCCAAGGTCATTGTAAGAGATGGAATAAGGTTTCTAAAATCAAGTGATAAAGAATATGAACCATATAAGAAGTTCTTAACGTCAGCATCAAGAATTCCAACAAGCTCAGTTGCATAAAGATTTCTAATAAAATCAAGGTTTCCTGCTATCATATATTCAAGTCTGTTCTGAATAGTGATTGAGTCAATAAGATTTGTAATACTGAACACAAGGGAACTGAGTGCTACCGGAATTGCAAAGTTAATAATATTTTTTGCAAGGACACCTGCCTTTTCAGGCTTTGGTGCATTTGCTAATTCTGTTTTTGTAATGTTGTCCCCTTTTACTTTATGAAGAATTATAAGGTAAATAAGACCAACTACTGTACCTAAGGTAACACCGGCAGCAGCACCGGCAGCAGCATAAGGATAAATTGCACTTAATGCTTCTGATTCATTTGCTACTGTTCTTCCAAAAACTGTTAAGCCTTGTTCAAAACGTGAATATCCGTGACTAATTACCCATCTTGCACCAATAAGACCAAAAACTAATTTACCCACTGCTTCAAACACCTGCGAAATCGCAGTTGGTGTCATATTTGAAAGTCCGTTGTAATATCCACGATAGCTTGACATTAAACAACAGAAGAAAATAGCGGGTGTAATTACAAATACAGCAGGAAGCACATCCATATTTTTAGCTGAAAGAGCATAGGGATATGCAAGGATGAACATCGCAAGGGTTCCTAAAATACCAACTATAAGAAAAAGTCTTTGAGCAACTTTCCTGATAATCTTAACATCACGATATTTACCTGTTGCCATTGCCTTTGAAACCATATTTGAGATAGCAACCGGCAAGCCTGCCATTGAAACAGTATAAATCGGTACATATAGATTATAGGCCGAATCAAAGTAACCACGACCTACGGTTCCAATCATATTGGAAAGTGGAATTTTATAAATTACGCCAATAACCTTAACGATAAGTGTTGCCAAACTCAACACCAACGCGCCATTGAGCAAACTTTGATTTTTCCTTGTCTTTTCTGCCATTTGCGTTCACACCCTTGCAAATATTTTTAATTTCCCAAAAACTCTCGTAAAAGAGATGTTTTCGGAACAACATGTTCTTCTATATCATTAAATTTTTCTAATGCATTTATTAAATTTCTAACATATTCTTTATATTCATCAGAAATCACAGAATCATTCATCATTTTTAATGCCTGATGCTTTAACACACAAGGCTCATAAATCAGAATAGTATTTGCCTTTATATCGGCATTATCTCGATAAGGAAACAAATACTTATCCTCACCCTTTGTTACATTTTTCCACAACCTGCAAGTATTCTCAACTGTACTGTCACGGAATTTATAATCTCGCACCATTCGACGTATAAAACGAAGATTACGCTTGTTTAAAACAATATTTCCGTCCTTGTCATAAATTCTTGATGACACATTAATATATATTTTTAAAAGTTCACCTTCAATTTTCTCTGTAATCACCGGATTAAGTGCATGAAGTCCTTCAATAATCACAACATCGTCTTTACCAAGTTCAATTTCGTTAAATTGCGTTGTGCTACGTTTACCTATTGTGAAATCAAAAACAGGAAGAACCACCTTTTCACCGCGAAGTAATGCATTAAGTCCTTTTTCAAGGCACTCCAAATCAAGTGCATAGACAGTTTCATAATCCTGAGAGCCATCAGCAAGATATGGTATATCCTCACGGTTCAGATAAAAATCATCAAGACTCAACACATAGGCTTTAACCCCTTGTTGTTCAAGTTTTTCTTTGATTTTTATCGCAGTAGTTGTTTTACCTGCCGACGATGGTCCTGCAAGCATAACAATTTCTCTGCCTTCTTTTGAAGTTATTTTCTCCACAATACCATCAATGATTTTCTCATATTTTTCTTCACAATCACTTATAAAACTTTGTGGTGAAATTCGTGCTTTTTCATTGATTAATTCAAGTTGATTTATTATATTATCCATTCTACAATACCTCACATCTATAATGAATATGTACTGTAAAACTCTGTTATTCTTTTCTTTCTGTTACGAATCTCTTCATAACCTGAAATATATTCAAACGGATATTTAAAATTAAAAATTCTTTCAATTTCATTTCCATAAGGTGCTTTGAGTTTTGTTACTGCTCCCCCACCACATGATAAAATTGTATGGCATTCTTCCATCATAAAAATGTTATAGATACATTCTGTACCATCTTTTGCCCAGCCAACATTTTCAAGACTACCTGCTGATTTTGACTGACGATACATATAGTATGGATGATATTTGCCGTTTAATTTTTCATAAGCATAATCTAACATTTTTGATGCAAGAGTTGCATTCTTAACTGCAATTTCGGGAGTACTTTGACCTATTCCCGATGCCCTTTTTACTGCAAGAGTATGAATTGTAATATTCTCAGGGTCAAGAGTCACTGCTGTATCAAGGGAATGCTTAAATCCTTCAAGAGTATCTGTTGGAAGCCCGGCAATCAAATCCATATTGATATTATTAAAGCCAAGTTTCCTTGCAAGTTGGAATATTTTTACTGTATCTTCTGCAGTGTGTCGTCTACTAACTGCTTCAAGGACAGAATTATTGAAGGTCTGTGGATTTATGCTTATTCTGTCAACAGGACTATTTTTCAAAACCAATAATTTTTCTTCTGTAATTGTATCAGGACGACCTGCTTCAACAGTAAATTCATTACAGGTTGACAAGTCAAAATTATTGCTTACTGCATCAACAACTGTTTTTAACTGCTCTGCAGAAAGTGTGGTCGGAGTCCCACCACCGATGTATATACTTTCAAGTTCAACACCAATTTTTTTTGCAATCTCACCTGTTTCTGCAATTTCCTTTTCAAGAAATGAAACATATTGTGGTAAGAGATTTCTTGCTTTATCATTCTCAACTGAATGGGAAACAAATGAGCAATAACTACATCTCGATGGACAGAAAGGAATTGAAATATACAAACTCATTGACTGTGGCTTTGATGTTGCAATAATCTTTTCTTCGAAATCAGCAACAGTCCTTGCAAGGCTGAATTTTTCATCAGTTACCAATAAGTCATTTTTAAAATATTCTTCTGTTTTCTCTCTACCCATCTGTTTTTCAGTATTTATAAGCAATTTCGATGGTCTTACACCTGTCAACACACCCCATTTAGGGTAAAAGCTTGTATATTCGCCAAAAAGTGAATACACCATCCTGCCCATTTGCATTTCGTTATCCTCACACAAAGGTGCTGAAAGTGTTTTTTTGAAACTATCAAAGTTCATTTCAACTCTTATTTCATCTGTAACGGATGTCAATAAGTTGTAGTCGTCGCAATCCTCATAGACCACCTGAATCTTTTTATCGGGCATAAAGATTCTAACTAATTTCTCCATTTCGTAATGGAATTTATGATTTATTACAAGTAATTTCATCATTTATTTCTAAATCTCGTTTTCATATAGCGATTGTTTTCACGTTCAAAATCAAGAGTTGTGTCTTCCTCGTGACCCGGATAAACCTTATAGTCGCCCTCAAGTTCACTAATCTTTCTGAGTGAACGCAATTCCTGACGACCATTACCACCATAAAGGTCGGTTCTACCTGCACAAAGTCTGAAAAGTGTATCTCCTGAAAACATCACTAAATCATCCGTAAAAAGATAACAAACGCCACCCATTGAATGTCCCGGAGTATGCATAACAGTAATCTTCGTATTACCAAGCATAATTTCTGTTCCGTCTTCTGTCAAAACGTCTGCATCAACTTCGGGAAACTCATATTCTCCGCAGTTAATCTGAAATTCGTTTTTTGTCACATCGTGAAGCATTTCTTCTTCGTCCTTGTGAATTACGACCTTTGCACCTGTGTTTTCCTTAACAAGTTTAACGCCACAAATGTGGTCAAAATGTCCATGAGTTAAAAGAATGTACTGAACATCTTTACCTGCAAGTTTTTGAATTAAGGTATCTTCAGGAAGTGATGGGTCAACAACAGCTGTTGCACCTGTTTCTTCGTCTGTAACAATATAAGTATTTGTTGTAAAGCCATTACCCATAATGGCTAAATGCTTTTCTACTGTAATCATATCTTTTTACTTCTTTCTCTATGTAATCACTGGTTAAATCGGGATGCGATTTTCAGCGGTTACACCATATTTCTGAATCATAAAGGATTGTAACAGGTCCGTCGTTGAGTAGCTCAACCTTCATATCGGCACCGAAAACGCCCTTTTCCACATTCTTAACGCCATTTTCTAAAAGTTTCTGACAGAAATATTCGTACAACTCATTTGCTCTATCGGGATGTGCTGAACGAATAAAAGATGGTCTATTACCTTTCTTCAAATCAGCACAAAGAGTAAATTGTGAAACTGCAAGAATCTCGCCATCCACATTTTTAATATCAAGGTTCATTTTACCCTCATCATCTTCAAAGACACGAAGATTTGATGCCTTTTTTGCAAGGACTTCTGCATCATATTCTGTGTCATCATCCACCACACCTAAGAGTATAAGATAACCCTTTTCAATTTTTGAAACAAGTTCACCATCAACAGTTACACTTGCCTTTGATACTCTTTGAATTACAGCTTTCATAATTTAGTCCTTATCTTTCAACTGATAAAATTCCGTCAACCTTTTCAATTCTTGAAATAAGGTTTTTAAGGTGGTCAATACCACTAACATTTACGGTAAGTTCAATAATTGTTCTTCCGTCCTTCATATCATGGGTACTGATGCTTGTAATATTAACTCGCATATTTGCAACTTGCATTGCAACCTCCGCCATAAGCCCAACTCGTGAAAGGCAGGTAAGCTGAAGCGTCGCTTTATAATCCTCTTTAACATTCTGGTTCCAATATGCATTCACCCAACGAGCCGGTTCGGCACAATTTGAAACGTCCTTTGGCACATTTGTACAATCTCTTTTATGGATTGAAACACCGTGACCACGGGTTATAAAACCGATAATTGTATCTCCCGGCAACGGATTACAGCACTGTGCAAATTTAATAAGACAGTTATCAATTCCCTCAACGGTAACACCGTCTTTGTTCTTTTTAGAATTATCCTTGATTGGAATAACCTTGATTTCAGTTTTGCTCTTATCGTAGTTTTTCTGATATTCTTCCTTGATATACGGCATCATACGGATAATTGAAAGTCCGCCATAACCGATAGCAGCATAGAAATCGTCAATGTTTTCCATTCTTTGACGCTCGGCAAGTCGTTTTATGAATTTCTGATAATCCTCATCGGAAAGACGAATGTAATTCTTTCTGAATTCTCTTTCAATTTCCGACTTACCCTCTAATATGTTTTCTTCTCGTCTTTCTTTTTTGAACCATGAACGGATTTTACTTTTTGCTTGGCTTGTTTTTACAATATTTAGCCAGTCACGACTTGGTCCTTTGCCCTGTTGAGATGATGTTAAAATTTCGACAATTTCACCCGTCTTGATTACATAATCAATAGGTACAATTCGTCCGTCAACCTTTGCACCCGTCATTTTGTTACCAACAGCAGAGTGAATTGCATAAGCAAAGTCAATTACAGTTGAACCAACTGGCACATTAATAACATCGCCTTTTGGCGTATATACAAAAACTTCATCTGTAATAAGGTCTGTCTTGATTGTAGAAACAAGTTCTCTCGCATCACCGGATTCCTGCTGTGTTTCAAGCATTTCTCGAATCCATTGAAGTCTTTGGTCAAAGCTTTGTTTTCCACCTGAAACTCCAAGTTTATATTTCCAATGGGCTGCAATACCAAATTCAGCAGTACGGTGCATATCCCATGTTCTGATTTGCACTTCAAACGGAGTTCCCTCTTTACCAATAACCGTGGTGTGAAGTGACTGATACATATTTGGTTTTGGTGTTGAAATATAATCCTTAAAACGATTTGGCAAAGGATTATACATATCGTGAATAATTCCAAGACAGTTATAACAGTTAATTACACTATCAACAATAATACGAACGGCATAAATGTCATAAATTTCGTCAAAATGTTTGCCTTGCATATACATCTTACGATAAATTCCATGAACGGATTTAATTCGTCCGCTGATTTGTGCATCAGGAACAGTTTGTTTTACTCTGTCAGCAATTTTTACTTTAATATTTTCAAGGAAGTCATTACCCGAATTGCTTGATTTTTTTAGATTCTCTTCAATTCCTTCATAAGCTACCGGGTCGAGAAAACGAATTGCTCTGTCTTCTAATTCTTCCTTGACGGAACGGATACCGAGTCTGTGAGAAATCGGTGCAAAAATCTCAAGAGTTTCAAGAGCCTTGTCTCTTTGCTTCTGTGGGTCCATAAACTCAAGCGTTCTCATATTGTGAAGTCGGTCAGCAAGTTTTACGATAATAACTCGAATATCCTTTGACATAGCCAAAAGCATTTTTCGGATATTTTCTGCCTGTTGTTCTTCCTTTGTTTCACCCGAATTAAGCTGAACCTTACCAAGCTTTGTAACACCGTCAACTAATACCGCTACTTCTTCACCAAAATCTGCAGATAATTCCTCAATAGTATATGAAGTGTCCTCTACAACGTCGTGCAAGAGTGCAGCAACAAGGGATTGACAATCCATACCCAAATCAACAAGAATGTCGCAAACAGCAATGGGATGAATAATATATGGTTCGCCTGATTTTCTCTTTTGGTCACCGTGGTACTCATTTGCAAGTTTAAAAGCTCTGTCAACTGTTTCAATATCTTCTCCACTATGTGTTGACTTTATTTTTTCTCTAAGATTATCATAAAGTTCCATAACATTTACTTCTGCCATTACTGTTCACCTCCTTGTATTCTATTCAGGTCGTTGAGAATTTTTGATTGTGATAAATCTGCTTTTTTCCCTTCACCATCAAAAATCAATTTTTCGTTTTCTTGTTTTATAAGCCCTAATTCACAAAGCACATCTATTGACACCATCATTGTACAATATCTTTCCATAGGACATTTTGCTCTGAAAGTTAAGGTTTCAATATCATATCCCCATACTTTATACTGTTTAAGGATACCATAAACACCTAATAAAAACTCACGTGTCGGTGTTAAAAATCTCGCCTCATGATTGGTTAAACCATCTCCACGTCTGTATTTTTCATAGAGTGACATGGATTTAAATAAATTATCTTCATCAACGCCTGCAAAACGCATTTCCTTTATTTGTACTGACGCTTTAACCTCTCCACGGAATTCGTTTTTATCAATTCTAACTGCAAGGTCAACAACATCTTTTTCAACAAAAGGAAAATCATTTAGTGTTGTTGAAAATTTCATAGCAATAAACTGTGTATTACCTTTAGAAAAGGCTATTCGTAAATGCTTACCCTCACCAACAGGTCTAATATTTTCAATAGTTACACCAAAAACACCGAATAATGGTTGTGCATTACCTGCACCAAATGGTTCAAGCATTTCAAGCGATTGTACTAAAGATGCATCAATATATGCCGGATTAAGTTTGCAATCTAACATAAGAGTTGGCACAGCCTCTCCAATACCATTTGCAAATTCATTTATTCTTACAAAAAAATCAGTTATGTTTTCTTTTTTAATTCCAAGACCTGCAGCCATTGTGTGTCCACCAAAATGGGTAAGCAAATCATCACAGGATTTTATTGCATCATAAACTGAAAATCCATCAATACTACGGGCAGAGCCTGTACCCTCATCACCATCAAAAGTGATTACTATTGCAGGTTTTCCGTATTTTTCAACAAGCTTTGCTGCAACAATACCAACAACTCCATGGTGCCATCCTTCTCCACACACAACAATTACTTTGGAATATTTAAGTTGTGTATTACTTTCGATATGTGCAACTGCTGCTTCCATAATTTCATTTTCATATTCATGACGTTGACGGTTACACATATCAACCTGGTCAGCAATATCAAGTGCAGTTGTAAGGTTATCACTGATTAAAAGTTTTAGTGCAGTTTCAGCAGATTCAATTCTTCCCGCTGCGTTAATACGAGGTGCTAATGAATAAGTCACACCAACTGCATTCAACGCTCTTTCGCTAACACCCGCCACCTGACGAAGTGCATTAATTCCATTACAAGGACAAGCATTTATTTTAGCAATACCATACTTCACAATCGCTCGATTTTCGTCTTTCAAATCCACCACATCAGCAACTGTACCAACAGCAATAATATCGGCATAATTATTTAAAATTTCTGAATAATCGCCTTTTTCAAGCCCACAAACCACTTTAAATGCAACACCAACGCCTGCCCACTCCTTAAAGTTAAGGTTACAGTCAGGTCTGTGTGGGTCAACAACTGCAACTGCATCAGGTAAGGTATCTCCAACCTGATGATGGTCTGTTACAACTGTTTCTATACCAAGTGAGTTTGCATAATCAATTTCTTCTATTGCTGAAATACCATTATCAACTGTGATAATGAGTTTTACTCCCTGCTCATTAAGTTTATCGATTGCACCACAATTCATACCATATCCTTCACTAACTCTGTCAGGGATATAATACATAACATCTGCACCACGGGAAGAAAGGTATGAATACATCAAGGCAGTAGCAGTAACACCATCAGCATCATAGTCACCAAAAACACATATTTTTTGGAAATCGTCAATGGCTTTTTCTATTCTTTCAACTGCTTTATCCATATCTGTAATGAGATATGGGTCACAGAATGAAAAATCGCTGTCGAAAAATTCTTCAACATCCTCATATTCAGTAATTCCACGGGAAACCAATATTAAGGCTGTAAAGGGGTCAAGACTATGATTTTCAGCAACAAGAGCCGCTAATTCTTTATCAATATGTGCGGTAAGCCATTTTTTTCTGCTCATAATTTTTCTCCCCTTTCAGTAGAATTTTTACATACTTTTCTAAATTATCATTATACCATTTATTCCTTGATATTTCAAGGTTTTTATAGTAAAAACACCCTTATTTTACAGTTGAAAAATATATGTTTTTATGATAAAATAAATTGATAAAACAAAAAGAGGTGTCCTTATGACAGAAAAAGACATTCGAAACCAGAAAAACATTGAATATCACGAGGCAAATGGCGTTGAAATTCCTTATCATCAAAGTGTTGTTATAGAAGATAACGTTACTATTGGTAAAGGTACAGTTATTATGCCAAATACAATACTTTTTTCAGGAGTTGTAATCGGTGAAAATTGTGTTATCGGACCTAACACACTCATTAAAGAAAGCACAATCGGAAACGAGGTTAAACTCAACTCCGTTCAATGTTATCAGTCAAAAGTTCTTGACGGTGCTGATATTGGTCCTTTCGTTCATATCAGACCTAACTCTGTCATCGGCAACAAGGTGCATTTAGGTAACTTTGTTGAGGTTAAAAACTCAAATATTGACGAGGGTACTAAGGTTTCCCACCTTACCTATGTTGGCGACTCCGACGTTGGTAAGCGTGTTAATTTTGGTTGTGGTACTGTTACTGTTAACTACGACGGCAAAAACAAACACCGTACAATTATTGGTGACGACTGCTTTATTGGTTGTAACACTAACCTTGTGGCACCTGTTAAAATTTGCAACGGCGCTTATACTGCAGCTGGTTCAACAATCACAAATGACGTACCTGAACAATCTCTCGGTATTGCCCGTGCAAGGCAGGTTAATCTCGAAGGTTGGAGAATCAAAAATAAGGACAGATTCTCAAAATAAACTATAAATCCAAAGGAAATACAGAATATGTTCAACAGATTCAGAAAGACAACAAATGTATCTGTCGGCACACCTGAATTTATCGTGGTGGGGCTTGGTAATCCCGGCAACAAATACACCCTCACCCGACACAATTCGGGATTTTTGTGCTTGGATATGCTTTCACAAAAATTCAATTTTAAAATTGACAGGCTTAAATATAAATCTCTTTTATGTGACACAACTATCAACGGACATCGTTGTATTGTTATGAAGCCACAGACCTTTATGAATAACAGTGGTGAGGCTGTAAGAGAATGTGCAAACTTTTATAAAATCAAGTCTGAAAATGTCATAGTTATTTATGACGATATTTCACTTGATGTTGGCAAACTTCGTATCCGTAGAAAAGGTACTGACGGTGGCCACAACGGAATTAAGAGCATTATCTACCATTTAAATAGCGATAATTTCCCAAGAATTAAGGTAGGTTGTGGCAAAAAGCCTCATCCTGACTATGACCTTGCTGATTGGGTGCTTTCAGAATTCAAAAAAGATGAGCAAAAGGCTTTAGAACCTGCACTTGAAAATGCTTGTAAGGCTCTCGAACTTTTGCTTGATAATCAAATTGACAAGGCTATGAACTTATACAATAGTTGAGGCAATAACTATGTGGGCATTTACACATACAATTAAAAATTCAGCAGAATATGAAGGCGTGGAAAACAGTATTAAAAAAGGTTTTCTGCCACAAGGTGTTTTAGGGTTAACTCCCGTTATGAAGGCACATCTTGTTTCTGCGTTAGTAGGGGGTCTTGGAAAAAAGGCCCTTGTTGTCGTGCCCGACGATGCAACTGCGGTGAGACTCTGTGAAGATTTAACATCATTTGGTATTTCTTGTCTTCACTTTCCGTCCCGCAGTTTTTCTTTTTATTCTACGGATTCACAAAGTTATGAATATGAGCAAAAAAGAATTAAAGTTCTTCGTCGTATGCTTGATAATCGTTGTGATGTAGTTGTAGCGAGTGCCGAAGCAACTCTCTCCTATACTATTCCCCCTGAACTTTTAAGACAAAAATCCGTACTGCTAAAAAAGAACGAAGAAACAACACTTGAAAACATTATAATTTCACTTAACTGTGCAGGTTATACAAGAGTTGATGCAGTTGAGGGTGTAGGTCAGTACTCCGTACGTGGTGGCATTGTGGACTTTTTCTCACCTGACGATGAAGAACCTGTTAGAATTGAACTTTGGGGCGACACCGTTGACACAATGTGTCGTTTTGACATTGTTTCTCAAAGAAGAACAATGAATATAGATGAAATTCTTATTGCACCGTCAAAAGAAATCATTATTGATAACCCACAAGAATTAATTGTTAAAATTGAGAAACTTGCCTATTCAATCCGTGGCAAGAAAACAGAAATTATTCGTGAAAAGTTATATCAGGATATTGACCGACTTAAAAACGGACTATCCGTCGGTTCTGCTGACAAGTACTTACCACTTGTCTATTCCCCTGCTACACTTTTTGACTATGCCGAAAACTATCTTCTTTTCGCATTTGAAACAGCAGAAATTAAAGAGAAGGTATCTTCCTCACAGAAACTTCTGTATGAAGACATCAAGGCTTGTGTTGAAGACGGTACGCTCTGTAAGGGGCTTGATAAATTCTGTCTTACCTTTAATGAATTGGTTGAAAACTATCAGCTTTTCGGTGCAACATATTTTGACAACTTTGCTCGTGGCAGTTTTGACACACCCATTAAGAGTCTTACAACATTCAACGGAAACACATTACCTATTTGGAACGGAAAACTTGATGTGCTTATGGACGACCTTCAACACATGGTATCGAAAGAAAGCACCGTTGTAGTTTTTGCAGGTACTGAAAAGAGTGCAAAAAACCTTGCAGAAACTCTTAATGATGAAAATTACACCTCTGTTTATTTTCCTGTTATACCTGCACAGTTTCCAAAAGGTGCTATTTGTGTGCTTTCGGGTTCATTGAGTTCGGGTTTTTCATATTCAAGGGAAAGACTGTATGTTATAACATATTCAAAGGTCTATCAGTCAAAGGCAAAAAGACGAAACACTGGCTTTAAGGCAAGGGACACAATTCATTCTCTTGACGAGCTTAAAAAGGGTGATTACATTGTTCACGCAGTTCACGGAATCGGTGTTTTCGATGGTGTTACTCAACTTGAAGCCAATAAAATTATAAAAGACTATATTAAAATCAAGTATGCGAAAAGCGATGTGCTTTATGTGCCCGTTACTCAGCTTGATTTGGTATCAAAATACATTGGTCCACACGAAGACGACGGAAAGGCATTAAAACTTAATCGTCTTGGTGGTGGCGACTGGGAAAAGACAAGAAACAAAGTCCGTACTGCCGTTAAGGATATGGCAGACCAGTTAATAAAACTATATTCACAACGTTTGCATAGTGAGGGATATGCTTTTTCTCCCGATATTGATATGCAGTTAGATTTCGAACGACGTTTTGAATTTGAAGAAACCGGTGACCAACTCCGTAGCATTGATGAAATCAAGAGTGATATGGAAAAACCATATCCAATGGACAGACTTCTTTGTGGTGATGTTGGTTTTGGTAAGACGGAAGTGGCACTTCGTGCTGTTTTTAAATGTATTGCAGACGGAAAACAATGTGCAATACTTGTGCCAACAACAATTCTTGCATTACAGCATTATCAAACAATTTTAAAACGATTTGAAGGATTCCCTATCGAAGCAGAAATGCTTTCCCGATTTAGGACACCTACTCAAAGAGCAAAGATTATTAAGAGCATAAACGCAGGGTTTATTGATATAATTGTTGGCACTCACTCCCTTATTTCAAAGAACGTTAAGTTTAAAGATTTGGGACTCTTAATCGTTGACGAAGAACAACGTTTTGGCGTTGCACAAAAAGAAAAGCTCAAAGAATTGTTCCCCGGTGTTGATGTTCTTACACTTTCTGCAACACCAATTCCGAGAACACTCAATATGGCTATGTCGGGAATTCGAGATATGTCCGTTATTGAAGAAGCACCATCCGACCGTTTTCCTGTGCAAACCTATGTTGTTGAACATAATCTTCCACTTCTTTGTGAGGCTATGGAAAAGGAATTGCGTCGTGGGGGTCAGGTTTATTTCTTACACAACCGAGTTGATTCTATTGACGGTGTTGCAGTTGCAATTCAGGAATATCTGCCCGATGCTCGTATTAAAACGGCTCACGGAAAGATGAACGAAGAAGAATTAAGCGAAATTTGGCGTGACCTTATGAATGGCGAGATTGATATTCTTGTCTGCACAACCATCATTGAAACAGGTGTTGACGTGCCAAACGCAAACACCCTTATTATTGAAGATGCAGACAAGTTAGGACTTGCTCAGCTCCATCAGTTGCGTGGTCGAGTTGGACGAAGTGCACGTAGGGCTAGTGCATATCTCACATATAAGCGTGATAAGAACTTAACCGAAGTAGCATACAAGCGATTACAGGCAATCCGTGAATACACAGAATTCGGTTCAGGCTTTAAAATTGCTATGCGTGACCTTGAAATTCGTGGTGCAGGTAACCTTTTGGGTGCACAACAGCACGGACATCTTGCCGCAGTTGGTTACGATATGTATATGAAACTACTTAGTGAAGCCATCAGTCAGGAAAAAGGCGAAAAACCGAAAACAAGAGAATGTCTTATTGACCTTCAAATCAACGCTCACATTCCTGATAAATATATTTCTGCACTTTCTCAAAGGCTTATGGTTTATCGTAGAATTGCAGATGTCCGTACCTTTGAGGATGCAGAGGATGTGCGTGACGAATTGCGAGACCGTTTTGGTGATATTCCACCATCAGTTGAAGGGCTTATAGAAGTTTCTCTTTGCAGAAACACTGCATCAAGTCTTGGAATTTACGAAATTGGTCAACGTGGTGACACCATTGCCCTTTATTGTGAAGAAATCAACACTTCCCTTGTGCTTGACATTTCATCTGTCCTTCGTGGTCGTGTTGGTGTTACCGGAAGTGGTAAAAAGAGCATAAATGTTAAAAAGAAACCTGACCAAAATTCTCTTGATACCTTAAAAGAGATTTTCTTGGCAGTAGAAAGAACGAGAGTTGATAATAAATGATTGGAACAATAGTTAATACTGCTACCATACTTACAGGTAGCGTAATCGGCAGTTTATTGAAAAAAGGCATAAAAGAAAAATATACAAAATGCCTTATGAATGCTATGGGACTTGCTGCGGCAGGAATCGGAATAAATTCTGTTGTACAGAATATGCCAAACAGTAAATATCCCGTACTTTTCATTGTAAGTCTTGCTCTGGGCTCACTTTTCGGTAATATGATTGACCTTGATAAGCGTTTTAATTCTCTTACAGAAAGAAAAGGTAAAAGTGAATTGGGAAAAGGACTTTCAACTGCAATACTTCTTTTCTGTATTGGTAGCTTATCAATTCTTGGACCTATAAATTCTGCACTTAATAATGACCATACTTACCTTTTTACAAATGCTACTCTTGATTTTGTAACAAGTATGGTTCTTGCTTCTACATACGGAATCGGAATTGCACTTGCTGCACCTGTATTATTCTTATGGCAAGGTTCAATTTACTTACTTGCAACATTTTTAGGCGAATTTATGAGTCCTGAACTCATGTGTGAAATCAGTGTTGTTGGCGGTTTCTTAATCGCATCTTCCGGCATTGCAATTCTTGAAATTAAAAATCTTAAAACACTTAACATGCTACCGGCATTGATTATTCCACCAATCTGGTTTATAATTATGTGGATAATTTCATTGATATAAAAAATCGGGGGTTATGTTTTATGAAAAAAACATTAAAGAAAATTTCAAAAGTATTATTAAAAGTTTTAGTTGCTATTTTGTGCTTGATTCTTGTTTTTGCTTGTTTCAGTGCGGTTGCAAATAAGATTTATAACAAGAATATCACTGACTATGCAGCATCATTTAAGCAGGTTGAAATCGAAAACCAATTAGTGCCTGAAAAAGATGCAGATGGTAACTGGACTTTTACCACTGACCGCGAATTAAAGATTATGCATCTCACCGACATTCACCTTGGTGGCGGTTGGATTCCTAAAAAGAATGACACATTAGCACTCAACGCCGTTGCACAGATGATTAGTGTTGAAAAACCTGACCTTGTTGTGGTTACCGGTGATATTGCTTACCCTGTGCCATATCAATCAGGTGCTTTCAACAATCTTCCACCACACGAAACCTTTGCAACACTTATGGAAACTCTTGGCGTTTATTGGACAGTTACTTTTGGTAATCACGATTCTGAATTTTATAGCACATACACAAGAGAAGAAGTTTCAGATTTTTATTCCAACCCTGATTTTAAATATTGCTTATATCAGGATAACAACGACCTTTATGGTTGTGGCAACAGTGTTATCAATGTTAAGAATTCACAGGGCATTATCACTCAGTCAATTTTTACAATCGACTCAAACGCATATACAGGTGAAACCTTAATCGAAACAATCGCTTGGGAATATGACAATATTCACGAAGACCAGATTTCTTGGTATAAATCAATAGTTGAGAAAAATAACGAATACAATAAAAACCTTATTGCTACTCTTGACAACAAAGATGAATTACTTTCAAAATATGAAAAGCTTGGCACATTACTCTTCTTCCATATCCCTATTGCCGAATATGGTGATGCTTGGTTTGAATATGTCAACAATGGATATAAGGACACAGAAAATGCTAAATACATCTATGGTACTGCAGGTGAATCAGGTGATGTTGTTTATAGCAGTGCAATCCCCGACAATCTCTTTGAAACAATGTTAGAACTTGGCGGAAAACACGGTATTTTCTGTGGTCACGACCATGTAAACAACTTCTCAATTGACTATAAGGGAATTCGTCTTACATATGGCTTGAGCGTTGACTATCTTGCATATTTGAGAATCAGTTCATTGGGCTCACAGCGCGGTTGCACAATGATTACAGTAAATCCTGACGGTACATTCGACTGTATCGCAGAAAACTATTATCAAGATAAATACGACCACGAAGCACGAGAAGATGTTACAATGCAGGTGCTTAACGAAGACCACAAATAAATAAAAACAAAAGCCACTCGTTTGAGTGGCTTAATTTTTTGTCATTATTATTCTATTTCGTCAAGATTTACACCTTTTGTTTCTTTAACACCTTTTGTAAACATTATTGCTGCAACACCAACTGCTACAACTGAAATCGCAAGGCATACCCACCAAATTGGGAATTTAATCATACCAATGATTGCAAGTAAGTAACCAACTGCAAGACCAATGATTACTAAAAGTCCCTCTGCACCAACAACGGATGCACGGATATCAGTCGGTACTTTTTCTGTCATCATAACATTCATATAGTCCCTGCCTATCCAATATGAGCCTTGATAAAGTCCTGCAAAGAAGCCAATAAGATATGGATTCCAACCACAAAGAATACCTGCTACAAAGAGAGTGTAACCTGATATACAAAGGATGGAGAAGCCTGTTACAGTAACCTTTCTGCCAAGCTTGTCGGCAATAAAGCCTGAAAGGAAGGTGATTGTTGCATACACCACAGGCACCATAAACAATGCCTTTGTAATATCGCTTGTACTCATACCAACCTTGTGCATTGATGACTCAAAATAAAGAGCGATTGCAGGCATTGCGGAGTCGAAGATAATATGAGAAATTATAAGGTTTTTTGTGTCCTTATTTGCAAAGATATACTTAACACCATTGAAAACACCTGACTGATTTCTTTGTGCTTCCTTTTGCTGTTTTTTCATCAGCTTTTCTGCTTGGCGTTCCTCGTATGGGCGTGAAAGATAAGCAATTCTCTCATCAATAAACACCTTTGTATCCTTTGCGAAAAGAACAACTAAAAGTACTGCGATAAATCCTATAATTGCCGGTACAAGGAAGATTTCACGCCATCTTGTTGGGTCGTCACCCATAAGCATATCACGGAGTGTAGGAATAAGAATAACACCTAAAATACCAAAGCTTTTAAGGAAACTATAAATCTTTGCTCTGTGTTTATCGGGTGCTTCTTCAAGAATATAAATAATCTGAATATCGTGTCCCATAAAGAAACTAATAATTGCAAAGCCTACAAGGAACATAATATAGCTTGTTGATAAATGAATTACAATAAGTCCCGTTGCCATACCAAGGGTTGAAATTGCGAAAAGTGGTTTTCTTCCCCATTTATCGGCAAGTGCTTTATAAAATGGTGTTATGATACCAAAAACATAGGTAACCACACCGATGGTTGAGTGAAGTGCTAAGCCCTCTTGGAAAGTATATAACTTACCCATAAAAGGATTGTTTACAAAGAACTCTGTAACAAAAGATGACTGCACAGTAACAGTTAGGTTGCTTGTTACTTCGTCAAGAATGTTAACAATAGCAATAAGAATAAGCAAAACAAAAAAATATTTGCTACTGCCAGACCTATTCTGCATCCTTTTTAGTCGTTTGATTTCTTTTTGTTCGTTTATGGTGATTGCTTCTGTTGTTTTCATACAGTCCCCACCTTTCTCTTATATCTTAAATTATAAATATCAAATCCTTCTATGTCAATAAATTAAAATGGTATAAATAATAAAAAATCGTTGCAATAAGCAGGATTTTGTTATACAATTACATTGGTATTTGTCCATAAAAATTTAAAAGTTGTAAAACTTGCAATAAGGGAGTATCTAAAACAATGAAAATTATGAAGCTTTTTAGGCCTATGTTCACTGCTATGGGTGGATTTTTAGGTATCTGCGAACACATCAAACTCTATTTCTATGCTAAAAATGCAAACAAGGTTCAAGAGAGAGTTCTTAGAAATCTTATGCGTGATAACAAAACTACTGAATATGGTAAAAAGAACAATTTTGATAAGGTTAAGTCAATAGAAGACTATCAAAACCTTGTTCCTTATTCAGATTACCTTGATTATGAAGATTACATAATGAGAATGGCTAATGGCGAAAAAGGACTTATCACAAATAGATATATCCGTCGGTTCACAGAATCATCAGGTAGTACAGGAAGAAGTAAGCTTGTTCCACTTTCAGGTTTTTCAGAATGGACAATTATGTGCTTTAGTTTCAGTGCACCTGTAGGTTGTGCTGTTAAATATTTCTGGAAAGAAAAGCATAAACCACTTCCACCACAAAGAGGTCTTCAGACTGCAGAAGTTAACTACAGAAAAACTCCGGGTGGTGCTTCTGTTTCATGCCTTTCATCAATTCCTTTCCTTAATATGAAACCTATCGTTAAATTCTACACAAGTTCACCAAAGGAAGTTATGTTCCCAAAACCTGATGTAGATATGGATATGCACTATGTAAAACTCTTCTTTGCTTTGCAGGATGAAGATATCAGTTATCTTGGCACAATTTTCATTACAACCCTTGAATCAATGATGTTCTACCTTGAAGAAAACTGGAAAATGATTTGTGACAATATTGAAAAAGGTCAACTTAGTGATTCTGTAAGAATTCCTGATGATATTCGTGCAAGTCTTCAAAAGAAAATCAAACCAAATCCAAAGAGAGCTGCAAAACTTCGTGCAGAATTTGAAAAAGGCTTTGACGAATCTCCAATCGTTACAAGAATCTGGCCACATTGTGGTTGGTTATATGGTATGGGTACAGGCTCACTCTCTCACTATCAGCAGAGACTTCGTCGTTATATCGGTGAGGATATGCCTATCCACTATGTTGGCTATGGTGCAACTGAAGCTCTTATGGCTGTTCCAAAAGAATTAAATTCTTACGAATATGTAATTCTTCCACAGAACTCATTCTTTGAATTCCTTCCACTTGATGCTCCTGAAGGCACAAAGCCATTGACTATCAGTCAGCTTGAGGTTGGCAAGGAATATGAGGTTATCCTTACAAATATGAGTGGTTTCTACCGTTATCGTATTGAAGACGTTGTTAAAGTTACTGGTTTCTATCATCAGTCTCCAAAAATCACTTTCTGTTATCGTCTTAATCAGATTGCTAATATCAGTGGTGAAAAGATTAACCAGCTTGCTTTTGATGAAATCGTTGGTAATTTCTCCAATAAAATGGATGAAATGTTTGTTGGCTACAGTATTTATCCTGACAGAGAAACTTCTCCCGGACACTATGTACTTCTTGTTGAAGGTACAAAGGAACACACAAAGGAAGAAGAAGCAGTTTATGCTGAAGAATTTGAAAAATGCCTTGTTGCAGGTAACGTTTCCGTTGGCCCACTTATTAAGAGTGGTGCATTAGGTCATTGTGAGTTCAAATTCCTTCGTCACGGTACATACGACGAATATCGCGAAATGCTCAGAATGAATGGTGCTAACCTTAACCAGATTAAGCCAATCAAGGTTATCAATTCAGAAGAAAGAAAAGAATTCTTCTTCAACCATACTCAATTTTAAAGGGTGAAAACCTTATGAAAGAATCAATTATTAAACAATACACAGAAAGCCTGCCTATTAAAAAGCAGGCTTTAGCCTTTTCTAAAATAAACGAATACTGCGACCTACTCAAAAAGCGTGGTCTTGATGACGACAAGGCATGTGCAGAAATTGCAGTTGATGTTGTTAAGAATGGTTATAACGTAAAAAAAATCCGTGCAGAAGTTTATGACAAAGTAAATTATATGTGTCGTTGCTATATGGATATCAATGCACGTTTTAGACTTGACTATGATTTCATTCCTGATATAAATGCCATCAAAACGGTGCTTATCAGCCTTTTTGAGCATTCCCCTATTCTTCATTCAAAGTTTGTTGATAATCATATTGCACCTTATTGGAAAGTGTGTGATTACGATTTAAATGACATTTTTGCTGTTACAGAAACAGATTACCTTGAGAAGGATGTTTATGATTTCTTCGTCCAGACTATTAAGGTTACAAACAATGTGCAACTTAAATTTAACCTTTTTGTAAAAGATGGAAAATGTGCACTTTGTGTCCTTTGGAATCATATGGTAATGGATGGCGGCGGAATTAAGCAACTTCTCGGTGATGTATTCAAAGGCTATAATGAATACGTGGCAAGTGCTAAAATTCCACTTGATTTCAGAGTTGGCTCAAGAAAACTCGGCGAAGTTTATAAGGATTTGCCTGAAGAAACCAAAAAAGCAGCAAAAACAAAGTTTGCAAATAAGACATCTAAGGAAAAGAAGACCTTGCCATTTACAGCACCTTGTGCAGATGACCATAACATTCTTGTTACAAAGGTTATTCCTGCTGAAACCTTCATGGGTGCAGTAAAAAAAGCAAAAGGCTTTGGCGCTACTGCAAACGACGTACTTTCAACTTGTTATATTGATGCAGCATATAAAATGTTAGGTTGCCACAACGAAGACTTTACACTTTCTTGTGCTGTTGATTTAAGACGGTATATGAATGACCCCAACAGAATCGGTTACGCTAACCACACAACCTTTATGCCTTGCACGGTATCTAAAAAAGGGGAAACTATTTTAGACACGCTTAAAGAAGTTTCCGAATGTAACAACAAATCAAAAGAAGATGAATTTTTAGGTCTTTACGGACTTCCACTTCTTAACTATGCATTCACTCAGCTTATTTACATTCAAGCAGAATTAATGGTTAAAATGTTCTATAACAACGCTAACCTATCAGTTAGTAATGTTGGACGGCTTGATGCTAACTTCTGTGCTTTAGATGGCAACCCACCTACTTTTGCTATGGGTGCAGGTGCTGCAAAAAAGAAAAACTGTGCAGTTGCTACTGCATTATCCCTTAACGGTAATGCTATTATCACAATCTGTATTCAGGGAACTGAAAAAGACAAGGAGATGCTTGATACTTTCTTCAACCACATGGAAGACAGTATGAAAGAAATCGCAAACAGTTAAAAACACATATAATAACAGCCCAAGGAACTAAAAAACCTTGGGCTGTAAATTTTTATCTAACTTATGACTTAAATCCACCATTAAGGATTACATAAAAATCAACTATTGATGTTGCTTGATTAACAGGAACTGTCATTCCCATAGCCTTAATCTCGAGGTTATTGAGGGTAATATATACCACATAACTCCAAGTACCGTTAATAATCATACCATTGCTATTGATTGTTACCTTAAGAACTGGGTTTTTGTATTGAAGTGTACAGTCCTCGTCTGCAATTCTAGCCTCCATACCAAGACCTGAAAACTGACCAATAACAGAATCAATATCACCAACAACAGAAATTGCATGGCCTACTGTACCTTCATACATCTTTCCGTTACCTTTATCAGTCTGTTCCTTCATTTTCATTTCAATAACAATATTATTGCCATTCTTATAAGCCTTTGCTGCTGCAACGTCAGAAACAACAAGATTCTGATGGCCACCGGTAATTCCCTTAATGTCCTTTGAGTTATTTGACAAAGCCTTTGACATAACGCCCTCGGCAAAGCTTAACAAAGAACTATTTATACCAGGTGCACTCAAAGAATCCTTACGCATTGTCATATTCTGATATGATGTTACAGAATTATGAGTTCTGCCGGCTGCTTTTTTATAATAGTCAACAATCTGTGCTGTTGTCCAATCGGATGGGTTATCGCTTACTTCACCTGATTGGGTATTGTTATTCTGCACATCATTTGAATTATCGTCAAATGAATTATCCTGATTCTGATTATTATCAAAACTATCATCAGGCATCTGGAAATCATTATTATTATCATTTTGTTGATTGTTTTGTGTTGTCTTGTTAGGAACAACTACACTAATCTTTGCGCATGATGATAAACATACAAGCATTGAGATAGCAACGAATATTGCAAGTATTTTTTTCATTGAGACATCCTCCTACTAAACATACACATAAATTTTACTATACAAATATGATTTTGTCAACGAAAGTACACTGTATTTTAACTATTAAAATTGAGGAATTCCGTTTTTAAAAGTTACCTCTTTGATAAATGTAAGTCATAGTGATTTATGGAAATCACGCGTCCGAGTCGCGTGCCATATGTTTTTTGGCAATAAAAAAGGTGCTCATACGAGCACCTTATTTTTTTAGAACCCACCACCGGTTACAATTACATAATCAATTACTGTTGTTGCTTCTTCAACAATTACGCTTTCAATTTGAAGGTCTTTAACATGAACATTAACAACATAACTCCATGTACCTTTTTCAATTACGCCATTTTTATTGATTTTTACTTTAACAACCGGATTAACATATTTCAATTCCACAAAAGCATCTTTAAAATTAACATTCCAATCAGGGAAATTATCAGCAACTACTGCAATATTACCCACTACTGAAATTGCATGACCTACTGTACCCTTATATGTATCACCATAAGCATCATCTGTCTGTTCAACCATTACCATTTCAACAATAGTATAATCTCCGTCTTTATAGGCCTTTGCAGACTGAACATCTGAAGGTACAAGACTATTGTATCCACCTGTAATACCGTCAAATTCAATGGAGTTATTTTTCAAAGCAAGCTTAATGATAGGTTCAGCAAATTCAATGAGAAATTCAAGAGCACTATTGTTAAGTTTAACATTCATACCGTTATTCATTGTCATTGTTTGAGTTGATTTTGCACTCGTTGATTTCTGTGCTGACTCCCTATAAAATTTTACAATTTCTTCCTTAGTCCATTCCTTAGGGTCCTCAGGAAGCTCTCTTTGAGGAGTTAAAGGCTCTTTATTACTATTATCTGCGTTTTCATCTGTTACTTCATTACCATTTTCATCAACAGAAGGTCCACCCGGAACAATTTCAGGTCCACCAGGTGTATTTGTTGGTCCACCAGGAGTATTTGTAGAAATAGTATTCTCTGTGTTCTCCTTTGCTGTTGAACCGGATTTTCCAACAAATATAACGCTAAATACCAATACAAACGCTAACAAAAATGCTAAAAATCCCGTCCATTTCATTGATGAACTTTGTTTTTTAAGCATCTTTACTTCTGCTTGTTCAGGGGTTAAAACTTTTTTTGCCATATTCACTTCTTCTTTCTGACAGAATAATATTACTACCAATTATTTTATGTCACAATTTATGGTTTGTCAATGAGTAAAAAAGACGGGAACAAAGTCCCGTCCATTCACTTAGAATCCACCACCTGTGGTTATGGTATAAATAATCTCTGCATCTGCTTTATTAATCATAATACTATCAATTTGCAAATTTCTTATGTAAATCTGAGAATCATAACTCCATGTGCCTTTTTCAATGATTCCGTCTTTATTAATTTTTACTTTAACAGTTGGATTGGTGTAATGGATTTTGATATCTGCTTCTTCAAACTTAATATCAAACGCGGGGAATTGTTCAACAGCAGTTGCAACATTACCTAAAACATTAATTGCATGACCTACTGAGCCACCCTGATAGTCCCCATAAATTCCATCTGTCTGCTCGACCATAACCATTTCGATTACTATATAATCTCCGTCTTTATATGCTTTTGCAGACTGAACATCCGAAGGTACCATTTTTGTATATCCACCTGTAACGCCTTCATAGGTTGTTGCATTTTTCTCCAATACAGAAGCAATTACAGGAGTAATCACTTTAAGAAAGAATCCAAGTGCACCATCACCATCATTTACAATAAGTTTTGGCATAGCATAAACCTGAGATGACTGTACAACCTTATGTGACTTAGCAGCAGAATTCTTATAAACTGCAACAATTTCCTCTTTGGACCACTCAGCAGGATTTGCAGAAAGTTCTTTCTTGCTTTCGCTTTCTTCCTTGTCTGTTGAATCTTCATTTCCACCAACAATGGTAATAGTACCATTGTCTCCGATAATCATTTCGCTATCCATCTCGTCAGTTGCATTGTCCTCTGTCTGTATATCGGATGAGTTGTCAACCGTATTATTAGAATTTTCCACCTTAATGTTTGAGGATGTCTTATCTGCAATAACTACCACACCAACGGTAAGAACAACTGCCAACACTATTGCAATAAAAGCAGAAAAGTTCACTGATTTTCTTGCTTTCTTTATTGCCTTTACCTCTGCCTGTTCAGGTGTTAAAACTTTCTTTGCCATAATAATTCCCCTTCCACACAATTATTATGAAATTATTTTACCTCGTTGATAAGGTTAATGTATTCCTGAGTGAATATTGAACCTGATTTTTTGTTTACGATATTTACTTCTTCATTTTCACTGAGGAGTGAATGATATTCGTTATCACGAAGCACGTATCCTGCTTGGTCATTACAAAGACCATAAACCATAACATATTCTACATTTGCAACGTCTTTAAGTGGAGCATAATCCCAAGTTTCACCCGTCCATGCTGCGTCCCCTGATTCAGGGCCACCAAATATAATTGATGGGTCAAATTCTCCTGGGCAAAGGAAGATTCCAACCTTGTTACCAAGCTCCATATAACCAATTTCCGTTACCATTACATATTTGCCAAGACCATCTTTTACGATAACTGTATCGAATAAATCCTCACGTGCTGCAAGAGTAAGAATTCCATTATCAACTGGTAAGAATACCTCTCTATGTGCCACATTAAGAACTGGATTTAAGAGAATATCATTGTTTATTGTCATTACCTTTTCAGCGACAGCATAGCCATAATTCGCAATATTTTCAATATCAGTAGCATCAGGAGTATTAGTTAAATCCTTGTCCATCTTAATGGCAAGTTCAGCACCAAGAACATAAACAACATTTGCATTTGCTTTTTCATTGATTGCCTTTTCAATATAGTATGGATAATCTGCTGTCAACTCATCAGGACCTGCACCCATACCCGTTGCATGCATTGAACCTTGTAAAATCCATGTTTCTTTACCACCATTTTCAGGAACAAATCTTAATCTGTGAATATTCGAATCAAAAGCTATCGGGTCACGAGCATCACGCATATATTCTTCAATATCTGCACTGCCATAATACAGATTACCATCTTCCATTGATTCAACTGCTGTTTGCATACATTCCACAGTCTTATCGAAAAGATTTTCCATAAATTGCTGATTTTTTGTTACCTTATAGTCATCTAACAAGCCACCCAAGGCAGCATTTGTAGTATTAAGAACAAGTGCTGATAAAAGTGGTACATTCATACCAAGGGTATCTATACATGAATGCTGATGCAAAACTGACACATTAACGCTTATTATGTTATATCCGTTTGCTTCTGCGAAGTCATTCATTCTTGAACGAATTTTCTGAACATCTCCACGAGAAAATCCAAAACCATCAATAACTGCCTGAATCACAATTCCACTTACACCATCTGAAATTGCATAAACGCGAACACGTTGGTCGTCATTGATTTTTGTAGGCACTCTACCAGCAAATGGTTCCAATGAGCCTGCAAGAAAATACTCGCCATTCATTATATCCATATCCTCTAATAAGGAAGCACCTGCATATCCTAATGACCATTTTGCACCGTTTGCAATTTGATTATTAAAGCTTTCCTCACCAGCATAGAAATCTGTTGCTATATAATCATCTTTTGAATCCCAATTTTTATCATATCCCGGCCACACAAGATTAAACACCTTGAGAGCCTTATGTATAACGTCGTCAAGCAACTGATTAATGTAGTTTTCGGTGTTAACACTCTTTGCTGAATTATCAAAGCACGCAGATGTTGACATAGCAAAAACTGAAAACATCAAAGCCATAGCCATAACTATTGCTGTAATCTTTTTATACATAAATATCACCTCTTATTTTTATGCCATAATTATACAATTCTTTTCACAATTATTCAAGGCTAATATTAATCTTATTTCACATATCTTTCAATAAGTTTGACACATGTCAAAATATGTATAAGATTTCCCATTTTTATTGACATTTTTTCATTTTTTGTTTATCATTTTGTATGGTTATGTGGAGTTTTATATTCTTGAATATTTACTCGCTTTCAAATTTACAATGAGGATGTAGAAATATGAAACAAACTCTTTTAACGGTAAGAGATATTGTTAACTTTGCCGCTGAAAAATATTCTGATAATGACTTTTGTAAATATTTCAGAGATGACAAAATTTGCGTAAAAAGTTTTAAAGAATTTCGTGAAGATTGTTTGGCAGTAAGCCGATATGTTAAATCTATTCAATCTGAAAAAATGCATATTGCCTTTATCGGTAATACAAATTACGAATACGTTGCTTGTCTGACAGGTATGATTTGTAGTGGTAATGTGGTTGTGCCTTTTGCTCCTGACATCAGTGTTGAAGAGGCTTGCAAGCTTTTTGATGACGCTGATATTGAAATGCTTTTCTGTGAAGAAAGCTTTATTGATAGAGCAAAGGAAATTCAAAATAATTACAAAAGAATCCGTCAGGTAGTATCATTAGGTGATTGGCATTGGTTTAAAAATATTTTTGATACATATTCAAGTGATTCAGAATATGCTCATCTTTCAGATGTTGAAATCAACCCTGATGATTGTGCACTTATCATTTACACATCAGGTACAACAGGCGAACGCAAAGGTGTTATGCTTTCAAATAAGAACCTTGCTTCTAACTCTTGTTATGATACATACATTTCAAATCCCGGTGAAACAAGTCTTTCAATTTTGCCAATGCATCATGTTTTCTGTTATGCGTGTGATGTACTTAAGGTTCTTTATGATGGAATTACAGTTTGCCTTAACGGTCCACTCGTTAATCTTTATAAAAACCTTCTTGCCTTTCAACCAACTTCAACAAGAATTGTTCCTTTGCTTTGCAAGTCCATTTTAACAAAAATTAAGATTGCAGAAAGGAAGAATTCTGACCTTTCTCCACGAGATGCAGCAGAACTTGTTGTTGGTAAAAACTTCACTAAAATGTTGGCTGGTAGTGCATTTTTAAGTGGTGCTTTAATTGACGAATTGGCAAAATACGGAATTATTGCTCGTCAGGGATATGGTATGAGCGAATGTAGTCCACGTATTACTACTGCAGACTTCTCAGAAGATAACAAATATTCAAATGGTGTTCTTACCGGTGTTGACGATGTCCGTGTGCTTGATGGTGAAATTCAGGTTAAAGGTCCTTCCGTTATGTTAGGTTATTATAAGAAGCCTGAAAGAACTGCTGAAGCATTCACCGAGGACGGCTATCTTCATACAGGTGATTTAGGTTATATTAAAAATGGTCACATTTATCTTGTTGGCAGAAAGAAAAACCTTATTATTCTTTCCAATGGTGAAAATGTTTCTCCTGAAGAAATTGAAAACAAGTTTGCTGATGACGGAATAATCAAAGAAATCGTTTGCTATGGTGAAAAAGACCGAATTGTTGCAGAAATTTTCCCCGATTATCAGCTTGTTGAAGCTTGGAAAATTGAAAATGTTCACGAAGAAATTGAGACAATCGTTAACAGAGTTAACTCAATTCTTAATACCGACAGACAAATAAGTGTATTTAAAATCCGTGAAACTCCTTTTGAAAGAACAACAACAGGTAAAATCAAAAGAGCACAATTTAACTTTGCAGAGGATGAAGCAAAATGATAGAAAAAGTTTTATCTAATGGTCAAGCAGTCAAGGCTTACCCTATTTCCAACTCGCAAAAAATGATGTTTTTGATGTCCTTAAAGTACGGTCCCGGATATCCTGTTAACAACATCGGTTGTGGGTATTACTGGCAGGGTAAAGTGGACATTGACATTTTAAAGAAATCTATTTATGAAGCAATCGAGCGTTGTGACACAATGCGACTTCGTTTCACAATGGAGAAAAAGCTCAATCTTCATCAGTATGTTACTGAAAAAAGTGAGCTTGTCATTGAAGATTGGGATTACAGTCTTAAAACCTTTGAAGAAGCTGAAGAAGAACTTACAAAGATTTCCAGACAGAACATTCCGATGTATGAGTGTGAAATTCACAAAATTGCTATTGTTAGGTTCAAAAACGGTTATCACGGTCTTTTCTTAAGATTCCATCACCTTGCTATGGATGCTTATTCAGTTAAGATGTTCTTAAATGACGTTATTGAAATCTACAAGAGCAAGACTCAGGGTACTGCTTATCCTAAACCAATGAGACCATATATTCCTGTTCTTGAAAAGGAACTTGAATATCAAGAATCAGAACAACACGAGATTGACAGACAATATTGGTATGATTCACTTGCAAAAGCAACGGAGCCAATCTTTACTGACTTTATGATTGACAATCGTCTTAAATATCAACAGGCGAAAAATCCAGGTCAACGATATGCTGATATTCATTCAGGTCTTCCCGATGCCGATATTTTCAATATGAGTATGAGTGCAGAAGATAGTGACAAGGTAATGAAGCTTTGTGCCGATAGAAATCTTTCAATCTTCTCCGTACTTTCAATGGGTGTTCGCACAGGACTTTCCTGCTTTAATGATAATCAAGAAGATGTTTCTTTTAAAATGATTATCAACCGTCGTGGCACTATTGCTGAAAAGAAATCAGGTGGTCTTCGTATCAATTTCTTACCTATGAGAAGCATTGTAAAGCCTGAAGAAACATTCTGTGATGCAGTACAAAAGATTTCCGATGTTCAGAATGAAATGTATCAGCACGCAAGTCTTTCTTTCATTGAAACACTTAAGGAAAGACATAAGTCAATGCCTAAGGAATCAAAATCCGACTCAACCTATGATAGCTTCGGTCTTTCATACCAACCACTTATGAAGAGTACATATATTGACGAGGAAATGGAAAAGACTGCAAAGAGTATTTGGTACAATAATGGCTCCACAATGATTCCTCTCTATGTTACAATCAGACATAGAAAACAGGATAACGGTCTTGATTTCTGTTTTGAATATAGAAAAGAGCCAGAGGCAGAATACGACCTTCGTATTCTTTTTGATAAAATATATAAAGCACTTGTTTTGGGTGCAGAAAATCCCGACATTACTGTTGGTGAAATACTTGATAAAATCGCACTTACAGATGCAGAAAGGAACGGTAAACCAGAATGCAAGAGTTCTCACAGCTTGTTGAAATCCTTGAAAATTACGTGGAAGTCGAAGATATCTCCACTGATAGCAATTTTAAAGCTGACCTTGAAATGAGTTCATTTGACACAATGTGCTTTGTAACAGATGTTAAAACCGTTTTTGGTGTTGACCTTAAAGTAAAAGACTTTATTGAACACAAAACTGTTGGCGAAATGGCAGAGTATATTGCATCACTCAGATAATCAGCATTTAAGAAAAAACTCCCTACGAAAAACGTAGGGAGTAATTTTTATGGTAAAATATTTCCTGCTGCACGATAAATTTCATACCATTCTTCACGAGTGATTTGAACATCTGTGGCCTTTAAGCAGTCACTAAGTCGTGTAAGGTTTGTTGTACCTGTTACCGGTTGCATTTTTGAGGGATGACGAAGAATCCAAGCAAAAGCAAGGGTTGTTTTTGATACACCATATTTTTCTGCGATTTTTTTCATCGTGCTATTAAGCTCGGGGAATTTTTCATTATCAATAAAGCATCCTTTAAAGAAACCATACTGCATTGGTGACCAAGGCTGAATAGTTATGTTGTTAAGTCGGCAATAGTCAAGGACTCCCCCATCACGGTTAACCCCTGATTCGTTGTACATGTTAACATTAATACCTGACTGAATCATTGGTGTATGCATAATACCAAACTGTAACTGATTAGCACAAATGGGCATATCAAGTGAATTCTGAAGCAACTGAATCTGATATGGGTTTTGATTAGAAACACCAAAATGACGCACCTTACCACTTGATTTAAGGTAATCAAAAGCTCTTGCCACTTCATCAGGCTCCACAAGTGCATCAGGACGGTGAAGTAAAAGCACATCAATATAATCCGTACCGAGTCTTTTAAGACTACCATCAACTGAATTTACAATATGTTCATAGGAAAAATCAAACAAGCCCTTACGAATACCACATTTTGTCTGGATTATTAAATCTTCTCTGTTAAGAGATTTAATCGCCTTGCCGAAAACCTCTTCACTCTTTCCCCCACCATAAATATCAGCATGGTCAAAGAAGTTTGTACCGAAACCAAGTGCGGTATCTACAAAAGCTGACACTTCCTTTTCATTCATATCACTAATTCGCATACAGCCAACTGCAACCGTTGGTACTTGCAAACCACTTTTACCTAATTGAATGTTATACATAAAAATAACTCACCTACCAAAAATTAACAAGAAATCCCCATCGAAATCGGTGGGGATTTGTAATTTGTAAAAAGATTATTCGCCTTTCATTTCAAGGAGTTTAACCTTACCTTCGTAAGCAGCCTGAGAAACCTTGATTGAATCAAAAATTGCTGCCTTGATGTCGTCTTCTGTTGCACCGAGCTCTTTTGAATACTTACTATCTATAAAGAGATTCAAGCCCATAATATCTGCAAGTCCGTCAACATCAATACCACTTTCAATGCCCTTTTCAGCGTATTCTTTCTTAACACCGCCAAGACCCATACGCATCATCCAAGGAGCAACGCTGATAATCTTACGGTTTTCGCCCATACCACGAGCAGCATAAACAATCTTAAGGAATTCTTTCCAAGTAAGGTTGTACATACTGATAGGCCAAGCCTTTGCACCCTTTGATTTTTCAGCAGCACCAACGATTACTTCGCCAACCTGACGAACTGTAAGCATTGCTGTACCGCCACCTGGATACATTGTGAATGGAAGCTTATCCATTCTCTTAATCTGTTCAATAAGGATAACCCAAAC
>JAFYSE010000054.1 GCA_017546665.1 Clostridia bacterium
ACGAAGCTTGGAACATTGTTACAAAAACAGTTGCTTACACAAACCATACAGTTATGAAAGAGGCTCTTGAATGTTGGCCAGAAGACCTTTACAAGAGACTTATGCCTCGTCTTTGGCAGATTACAAAAGAAATTGACAATCGTTTCCGTTCTTATGTATGGGAAAACACTCATGATGCAGACAAGGTTGAAAGAATGGCTGTTATTTCAAACGGTGTTGTTAGAATGGCAAACCTTTGTGTTGCAGGTTCACATTGTGTAAATGGTGTTTCTGCACTTCATAGTGATATTCTTAAGGAAACAGTTTTCTCTGACTTCTATTCACTCACTCCTGACAAGTTTACAAATGTTACAAACGGTATTGCACACAGACGTTGGCTTTGTCAGGCTAACCCAAAACTTACAAAATTCCTTACAGAAACTATCGGTGACGATTTTGTAAAAGAGGGTGACGCACTTCTTAACTTGAGAAAGTATAAGGATGATAAGGCAGTCCTTGATGAACTTGGCAAAATTAAACGTGCAAATAAGGAAGAATTTGCTAAATATGTTCTTAAACATAACGGCATCAAACTTGACCCAGACTCGATTTTTGATGTTCAGGTTAAACGTCTTCACGAGTATAAGCGTCAGCACCTTAACGCACTTAATATCCTTTCACAGTACCTTGCAATCAAAGAAAATCCAAATGGTGACTTCATCCCTCACACATATATTTTCGGTGCAAAGGCTGCATCGGGATATTTCGTAGCAAAGAAGATTATTTCATTCATTTGTGCACTTGCTGACTTAATCAACAACGACCCTGATGTTAAGGGCAGACTTAAAGTTGTTTACGTTGAAGATTATAATGTTACACTTGCTGAAAAGCTTATGCCTGCTGCTGATATTTCAGAACAGATTTCACTTGCAGGTACAGAAGCATCAGGTACTGGTAATATGAAGCTTATGCTTAACGGTGCAGTAACTCTCGGTACAATGGACGGTGCAAACGTTGAGATTTACGAAGCAGTTGGTGAAGATAACATCTACATCTTCGGTATGAAAACTCCTGAAGTTGTTCAGTTGCAGAAACGTGGTTATGTGCCACAGGATTTCTACAATGCAAACAGTGAGCTTCAGAAGATTCTCAATTATGCAAACAACAATGGTATCGGTGGTAAGATGTTCCACGAGGTAACATCAACAATTGTTCACCATGACCCATATATGGTTCTTGCAGACTTTGAAGATTACAGAAATACACAGCTTCGTATCGCAAAAGACTTCCTTGACAGAGATAACTGGAACAAGATGTCACTTATGAATATCTCAGGCGCAGGCAGATTTGCTGCAGACCGTGCTATTAATGAGTATGCTCAGAATATCTGGGACGCAAAATCGGCACTTAAAAAATAAAAAAATTAAGGCAGTTCAAACGAACTGCCTTTTTGTTTGTGTATTAATTTTATTGCTGTGGTGGCATTGAATTCTGCATCATTTTAGACATCATGCCCTGATTTTTCTTAGGTGGCTTGTATGCAGGAGGATTCTTCATAAGCTCTTTTGCTTTTTTGCCGGCAGGAGATGCGAGATATTTATTAACTGCAACAAGTGTCTGATAGAAATCTTCATCAGTGATTTCGTTGCGACATTTTGCAAGAAGGTTTTCGTCATTGTCGATTTCGCCTAAAATTGTAACAACAACAAGGTCCTGAACATCATTTGAACCGTTTTCATAAATATCACTCAAGATTTTAAAGAGCTTCTTCATCTGTTGCTTATCGTTACCACGGATTGTTTCCATAATGTACTTGTTGGCGTGGTTTACGAAGAAATCTTCACCAAGGAATTCGTCGTAAGTCTGGAAATTTTCTTTATATGCATCTTTAAGCTCAGGGTAGAGTGTAGCAATACGACTTGCAAGTGTATTTGCATCATACTCTGTACCATTTTTAGCAGCAGATTTTGAAATTGTCTGTGGTGCTTTCTTTGTAGCAACCTGACGAGCCTTTTTGCCGTAAGATGTGCTTACTGTATCGCAGATTTCGTTGCAAAGAGATTTGATATCTCTTTCCTCATATTCTTCCAAATCAAGAAGGTTGGACTCTGTTTTAACAAAATCGCCATCACCCGCTTTTTCAGTAACGTCAAGGAGATTATCGTGGCTTACAAGACGGAGTGTGATATCGTCCTTTGTGAATTCAAGATATGATTCTTCCTCGTTTTCAAAAACAGGAGCAGCACCTTTTTCAAGATTTTTTGGAACAACTGTTGTAAACCCGATTTGTTCAAATTTTTCTGTACAACCCTTTAAGATAAGAGCAAGGGCATCATTTCTGTTGAGCATTTTTTATACCTCAAATCATAAAATAATATATATCCTTTGCATTATAACACATTTATTCTATTTTGTCATTAAAATTTTTTGAATATTATAATTGATTAGTTAAATATATTGTGATAAAATAAATATATCTATGGCTAACAGTCAGTTGTGGAGTGAATGAATATGAAAAATGCACTTATAATCTTTGGTGGTGTTTCTTCTGAACACGATGTTTCCTGTGTTTCGGCAACATCAGTTATTCGTAATATTCCAAAGGATAAATATAATGTTATTATGATGGGAATCACCAAACAGGGTGAAATGTTCCTTTATAACGGTGATTATAACAATCTTCCTAAGGATGGTTGGTTTGAAGATAAAGCGAATCTTAAAAAAGCAGTTATTTCAACCGACCGTGCTGATAAGGGTATTATTGTTTTCAATGAAAATGGATATGAAAAAATCAGAGTTGATGTTTGCTTCCCTGTAATGCACGGTAAAAACGGTGAGGACGGCACAATGCAGGGTCTTCTCGCTATTGCAGGTATTCCTTTCGTTGGTTGCAACACAATGGCATCTGCAGTTTGTATGGATAAGGCTATGACAAACGCAATATGTGATATTAACGGAATTGCACAAGCAAAGTGGAAATATATAACTAAATATGATTTCCTGCAACGTGGCAGAGAATTTGCCCGTGAATGTGAAGAATATTTAGGGCTTCCTGTATTTATCAAGCCTGCAAATGCAGGGTCATCCGTTGGTGTTGTTAAGGCAAAAACTCTTGAAGAAATTCAGCGTGGTCTTGATTACGCTTTACAGTTTGACTCACGAGTTGTTGTTGAAGAAGCAATTCTCGGTGCAGAGGTTGAATGTGCAGTTATGGGTAATGACGAGCCATTTGCCGGTGCAGTTGGTGAAATTGAGCCAAGTAACGAATTCTATGATTTCGAGGCAAAATATGAGTCCGATAGCGGCCTTCATATTCCTGCAAGAATCGGTGAAGAAAAAATTAAGGAAGTTCAAGAAAAAGCGATTAAAGCATATAAGGCTTGGGGTTGTTCAGGTCTTGCACGAGTTGACTTTTTTGTAAGATATTCTGATGGTGCTGTGCTTTTGAATGAGCCGAACACACTCCCAGGATTTACAAATATCAGTATGTACCCAATGCTTATGGAAAAAGCAGGAATTTCTTATGGAGATTTAATTGATAAGCTCTGTACACTTGCCATAGACAAATGGGAAAAGGAATTTGCACAATGAGAGTAAATGCAGTTATAAGAATTCTCAGCAAACAGAGAACGGAAAACGGTGATAATGCCGGAGAAATGTCCGTTTTAGGTAAGGCTACCTATGAGAATGATAAAAGTATAATTGAATATATTGAAAACAATGAGGAAACAGGTCCCGAAGAAACAACGATTACAGTTTTTAATAACCATACTGTCAGCATTGTAAGAAATGGTCAATTCAGTTCGGAAATGATGGTTGAAAAGGGCAAACGCCACCACACATTCTACAAAACACCCTATGGTGAATTGACAATGGGTATTTACGGAAATCAGGTTGACTGGTCAAGGGATGAAGCAGGGGCAACACTCAAAATGAGATATTCTCTTGATTTCAATAACGGATTTGTATCAGAAAACACAATGATTATTTATATAGAAGAAAAATAAGGAGAAGTAAGGATGTCAAAATTAGTTAAACAAGCAACTAACGAATTACATACACTTATTGTTGATGCACTCGGTAAGGCTGTGGCAGAGGGTGAAATTCCTGCAGAGCCAATTCCTGCATTTAATATTGAAGTTCCTGCAAATCGCGATAATGGTGACTATTCATCAAATATCGCATTTGTTTGTGCAAAGGTTTTCCGTCGTGCACCAAAAATGATTGCAGATTTAGTTGCAAAATATATTGAACTCGATGGCACATATTTTGATTCTTGCACAGTTGCAGGAGCAGGTTTCGTAAACTTTACACTTTCAAAGGATTTTTACGCAGATATTTTGCTTGATGTTAAAGCGCTTGGCAAGGATTACGGTAGAAGTGACTACGGCCAGGGCAAGAGAATCAACGTTGAATTCGTTTCTGCTAACCCAACAGGCCCTATGCACATGGGTAATGCTCGTGGTGGTGCTTTGGGCGACTGTCTTGCAGCAGTGCTTGATATGGCAGGTTATGAGGTAGAAAGAGAATTTTACATTAACGACGCAGGTAATCAGATTGAAAAATTCGGTCTTTCACTTGATATCCGTTATCAGCAGATTTATAAAGGTGAAGATGCAGTAGAATTACCAGAGGATAGCTACCACGGTGAGGATATCAAAGAAAGAGCACAACAGTTTGCCGATGTTTATGGTGATAGCTTCATTGATAAGAGTGAAGACGAAAGAAGAAAGGCTCTTGTTGAATTTGCTCTTCCAAAGAACATCGACAATATGAAAGCTAATATGGCTAAATATCGTATCGAATATAAGACTTGGTTTAAAGAGAGTATTCTTCACGATAGCGGTGCAGTTAAAGAGGTTATTGAATACCTTACAAATAAGGGTCTTACTTATGAAAAAGACGGTGCAGTTTGGTACAACAATATCAAAGTGCAGACAGATATGCTTCTTCGTCAGGGAAAAACTCAAGAAGAAATCGACAAGCTTGAATTGAAAGACGATGTGCTTATCCGTCAGAATGGTAATCCAACATATTTTGCAGCAGATATTGCTTATCATAAGAATAAGTTGGTTACTCGTGGCTTTGACAAAGCAATTAACATCTGGGGTGCAGACCACCACGGCCACGTTGCTCGTATGAAGGGCGTGCTTGAAGCACTTGACCTTGACAGTGACAGACTTGATGTTATCTTGATGCAGTTGGTTCGTCTTACACGTGATGGTGAAGTTGTAAGAATGAGTAAGCGTACAGGTAAGGCAATCACACTCGTTGATTTGCTTGAAGATATTCCTGTTGACGCAGTTCGTTTCCTTTTCAATATGCGTGAACCTGGCTCACAGATGGATTTCGACCTTGATTTGGCAGTTGAACAATCAAGCCAGAACCCTGTTTACTATTGTCAGTATGCAAACGCTCGAATTCACAGTATTCTCCGTAAGGTTGAAGCAGATGGTGTAACAATTCGTGATTGCACAAAGGATGAACTCAAACTCCTTACAGCTCCTGAAGAAATCGAACTTATTCGTCACCTTGCATCTCTCACAGACGAAATCGTAAATTCAGCAAAGAACTTTGACCCTGCAAAGATTACTCGTTATTGTATCGACTTAGCAACTCTTTTCCACAAGTTCTATAACGCTTGCCGTGTTGCTGTGGAAGATGAAGCACTTATGCAGGCTCGCTTGTATCTCTGCACTTGTGTTATGAATGTTATCACAAATATTCTTGAAACATTCAGCATTTCAACACCTGAAAGCATGTAATTCTAATAAAATAATGTAGGGGACGTCGATAAGGCGTCCCTTTCGCATTTTGTTGACAAAGAAATCTTCAAAATATATAATAAAAAATAATCGAAACTGTTTTTTGGGGTGAAGATATGAAGAAAATAATTTCTTTAATTTTATCCGGTGTTTTATCGCTGTTAGGGTTTGCTTTACCTGGTGATGACCTTTTACCAATCCCTGAGCGTGAAGGTGTACCCACTCAAGAAAACCTTGAGTTATTCCAATTGATATTTGAATCGGAGACGGCTTGGCTTGCATCGTTACAACTCCCGAATGGTGCTATTTCAATGACATATGCGTTGAATGGTGAGGTTAAGGTGAATCCATATTTTGCTGATTTTGCTGCCCTTGCTTTGCTTGATAAGGCTGATGTTTACTCCGAAACGGTGAAGAAATATATGGATTGGCATTTTAGTCATCTTAATACGGAAAAAACTGACCGTAACGGGCTTGATGGCACTATCTATGATTACACCGTTACCCTTGAAAATGGAAAAATCATAGATGAAAGCATAGCAATTCTTGAAGGAAAAGAGTCTTACGATACAACAGATTCCTATGCTGCAACTTTCCTTTTAGTACTCAGTAAATATTATGATAAAACAGGGGACAGGGAATATATTATTGCTCACAAAGAGGAAATTAAACGAGTTGTAAATGCTATGTTTGCAACATATCACAACGGCTTGACAATGGCAAAGCCTGATTGGACTGTAAAATATCTTATGGACAACTGTGAGGTTTATGAGGCAGTTATTGCAACGGAAAAACTTTTTGAGAATGTTCTTTGTGTACAAGACCCATCACTAAAACCATTACAGGAAAAATGTGATAAAGCAATAACAGAAATCTCACAAACGATTGAGGAAGAATTTTGGATGCCTCTTGCAGGACATTACAAAGTAGGTATGACAAAGTTGCTTAAAATAACGTCGGATGCTTTTTCGTGGGATACTTATTATCCGGCTGCAACCTCTCAGCTTTTTCCGATTATTCACGGAGTAATTGCACCAAACACAGAAAGAGCAAACAAGCTTTATGACAGATTCTGTGAAGAATTTGACTGGGCAAATTTTGATTATCCTGATGCGTTTTATTGGGGAGCAAATCTTCAGGCTGCAGTTATGATGAATGATATTGACAGAGTTGTTGTATATATGACAAATTATGCAGAATTAATTGATACTCACGATTTCCCACTTTATAATGCAGACGCAGCAAGAGTGTGTCTTGCGGCGAATATGTTGCTTGAAAAGTATGGATAAACAAGATTTTGTTAAAAAGAGTCACTATGTTGGTGACTCTTTTTATTGTATTATTTTGGATTTTCCACTCATACTACAATTATACCTATAATTTTTATTTTCATTGTCAATCTTTTGTCAAAATAACTATTGAAAAATTTTGACAGTAATTGTATAATTACTAAGATAGGAATTATTCCGTTAAATTATGAAAGGAGTTTTCATTTATTATGATTCACTACTCACATGAAGTTGAAAAAATGTGCTGTGTAGCAAAAGGACCTCACCATGGTCCAGCTCCAATTCCTGAAGAAGGAAAATGGGTAAAGGCTTATGAAATCAAAGACATTTCAGGCTTCTCACACGGCATCGGCTGGTGTGCTCCTCAGCAGGGTACATGCAAACTCACACTTAACATTAAAGATGGTATTGTTGAAGAGGCTCTTGTTGAGACTCTCGGTTGTTCAGGTATGACTCA
>JAFYSE010000055.1 GCA_017546665.1 Clostridia bacterium
AATTTCATTACGCCCAAGCGGCGTGAAAAATTCCACCCTGCTGCGCAGCAGGGTGGAATTCATTCAAATATTTTTACTTTTTTCTTTTACATAAACTTTTTTTGTTTTTTCGTCTGTCTACTTGACAGGGGTCGCTTCAAATCTGACTTCATAGGCGTATTTTTATATTTTCTTGAAATTTTCTGAACAGCCGGTGTAAGTTTCGACAATGATTTTCACACCCAGTTTCATACCTGACACAAAAGCTTCAAGTTCAGCAATGCCGTACATATCCATACAACACTCCTTGTACTTTTCAAACAGAATTTTCTGCTCCTTCGTCAGCGTTGCAGATAACTTTTCTTCATTCCGTGCCGCAAGATTCAACAGTTTAGAATACTCACTCCCCCTCTTGAAACTCTTATCAGCAGGAACAATATTCCCGTAATACAGGTCTTCCAAAATTGTCATAAAAAACCTCCTTTCAGCGTGTCTATATATCACTCTGAAAGGAGTAAATGTCAAGTCTTTTTTTACATAATTATTTCAATTTTATAGAACCTGTTGTTTTGCTACCTACTGCAAATGTAAAAAATTTACCTTTGAGAATTGTTGCAAAGTAGTTGGTTTTCTCAAATTCTGCAGAGTAGTTTTTCTCAATGTTTTTGAGAGTTTCGCGGAGCTGTAACAAAGTTGCAAAACAGTGCTTACAGGGAGTTACATGATAGCACTCGCAGTAAAGCTCACTGATTTCACCATTTTTATATGTAAATTCTACGATATACGGCTTTGAGGTCACCACGATTGCTCTGCCCTTTGTACCATTGAGCTCAAGATACTCAACACCGTTTTCCATATAGATTTCTTTGCCGTTTTCAAGGTCATATTCATCAAATTCCAAACCGTCAAGGGTTTCAAGAGAGAATGACGAACCATCAGTACCACTCTCGTATTCCTCGTCTTCTTCAGGTGCCTTGAACCAAGTAAGTGTCTTTTCATAAGTCAATGCATTGGAGTCGAATGTGACAAAATGGCTACCTGCGAAGTGAAATTCGCCCTGCACATTTGTGTCCGACTTGCCGATAACACGCTTATAATCTGACAACTTGATTTTGAAGTTATAAGTAATATTCACAACAACACCCATAACACCTTCAAGCTTACCATCAACGAACACACGGTCACCGATTTTAAGTGCAAATGAATCATTGTAATAGGTGTATGGCTTATACACATCAGGAAACTTGATTTCAACAAGTGATTTGCGGATTATCATGTCATCTGTAATAACTTCAGGGATTATAACTTCTCTTTTTTCTGTTGACTTGTCATCAAAATTAAAACCAATTTTTGTACTCATAATTACATCTCCTATTCTAACAAGTGATTAAAATTGACCTAACACAGTTAAAACAGCATAAAACAAGCAAAGTAAAATAAAGAATGTCATATATTATTCTCCTCTCTTTTCTGTCTATATTGTAACACGAAATAGCAGAATGGGAAGAAACTAAAAATAAACTCAGACCGTTTTTACGGACTATAGATGAACTTTTTAATAAAAATCTATTGACATATATTTTGTAAAGTAGTATACTAATCTCACACCGAACAAATGTTCTTGTGCAGAAATGGAGGTAGAAAATTGACAGATAATGAAATCCGTATATCCGTTTATTGCCCTAATTGTAAAAAACGAGTTCTTGACAAAATATCCCCAACATCGGGAAAAATTGAAACCAAGTGTCCACACTGCAAACAAATCGTAGCTATTGATTTAAGTTTCCGACTTGCAAATAAAACTCGTTATAGCAATTATATATGAATCCCGAAGAGGACCGAGCAACGCATCCACATAGTTGAGATAGCAAATAGCCGGCCATTCAGGAATTGAATTATAGTTCCCCCGCTATAGTTCTGTTCTTGAGTGGTCGGCTTTTTTGTTCTCATATAGATATTTTATTAAGAAAGGAGGTATGTCCAATGAGTAAGACAACTGAAACTCGTCCTACAAAGGAACAGATTTCTGAATACGTAAATGCAATGAAAAACTTCTGGCTTACAGATGAAGCTGTTGATTTCATGACAAAGGTTGAACTTTTACGTAATGGTTATTATGTTCCAACATCAACTGACAATAAATAATGTCAACGTCGCAAATTGAAAAAGGAGGTGTAAAAATGAAACCAACAAAAAATGAAATTATCACTGGTGTTCTTCTTGCTGTATTCCTCGGTAATATCACTACCGAAAAGGCTTTAATCAACATTAAAGAAGAGTTCCTTTTCTGGGGTTACCCTGTTGCAACATCTGAAAACGACGAATAATTCACATCGAAAGGATTGTTGTTATGCAACTTTCAACCGCTGACATTGTCAATTCAGTTGCTGAAAAACTCAGAAAAGAAGGTTTTTCTGAAAAAGATATTGAAATGGCAATAAAAAAAGCAAAACAGCATTACGATGCTTATTTGAAAAGTGTAAAAAATCCAAAACCCGACAGAGAGGAGGTGGACGAAGATGCTTATTGATTTGTATGTCGCTATCGATTACAACGACGGTGAACCTGCTGAGTGTTTTAACTGTAGAAGAATCGTTTCTTTTGAAATCAGCAAGATTTATAACAACGCTGTTAGGAATAACATTCCGCTGAATTCAGTTGAAGAATTAGCAGATACACTTGCTGAATTTCGTGATGAAATTGAGACAAAAATTGTTGATGATTTAATCACCGCAGGCAATGAATATGTGTGCAAATGCGAAGGTATTGTACCGGTAGACCCTGCTGAAATCAACAAGTTAGTTGCTGACCGTGATAAAGGTGCTCTTAGGTTCCTTGGACTTGAAAACGCAACTGAAGATGAACTTGAAAATTGGAATGCATCAACACTTGCAACGCTCCCACTTGTCAGAGATTTCTACAACGGTTTCGGTACTCACAGCCCATTTGACGACAAGTGGACTCTCACTGTAGAATTTGCTGAACCTGAAAAAATAAATTGATAACAATGCTAATTCCAAAATAAAACCATATTATCACTAATGAATTTTTATGATTTTGTTGATATTTTTCTTCAAATATTGTATTATTTATGATATATATAATACAATATAGGAGGGACGGAATATGGATTTTGAGTCAAATGGTATGCTTTCTGCTGGCATCCATGACTGCACTATGCAAGAATTTATTGAATTTTTCGTAGATAAATTCCCCACCTCCCAGCGAAGAAAAACAATTGCCAATAACTTGTTAGATTTTGCAAAAGATATTTTGGCTACTGGTACTCCTGTTGAGTTTTGGGTTGATGGTAGTTTTGTAACAACAAAAATTAACCCTAATGATGCTGACTTGGTTTTGTTTTTTCAACTCCCGCATATGCAGGTTCTTGCTCCACAGCACTCATCGCTACAACAGAAATATTTAAATTCACTTGATTTTTATTTTTCATTAGCAGTTAGCCCCGAAAACGAAAAACTGATTAAACCATCTGATTATCATACGTTGTGTGTGAATAAAAGAAATTATTGGCGCGGTCAATTTGGGTTTGATAGACAGGACTCGCCCAAGGGAATTGTACGCATATCATGTGATTCTATAATAGAATACTTGAAAGGAAGGTGATAACTGTGTCTCATCTTGAATTAATGACAATTGACAAAAAAATTGAACAAACTCGTGCTGAAATACAAAGTTTATCATCTTGCACCGATGCTTCTATGCAAGCAATCATGACCATACAATTGGAAAACAGATTACAAATGTTGTTGCAGCAAAAAGAAGAAATGATATCCTCTACAGCAAAAGATACTGTAACATTAAGAATTTATGGGGACAATGTTCAAACGGGAAGAATTTCTAGCAGAGTTCTTTTGTCTGCATTGAACGGATTTCAATCAATGTTAGATTCTGTAGCAAATGCTATGTTACATTCTCCAACATCAAGAGGAAAAATACCAGAAAGAATAAAAGATGCAACATCTTTTGAAATTGTCGATACATTTGCAGGTTCATTTGGTATTGTTTTGGAAAAGCAAAATGAAAACCCAAGTATTTCAACAGATGATAACGAAATAAATAAAATTCTCTCAGAAATGTTTTCCGTTTTAGAAACTGTAGATGATAGCGAGCAATTATTATCGTTAATCGCACCTTTTGGTAAAAGAACGGTTATGCATTACAGACAATGGTTAGATGACTTGCAAGAAAATGGTGTGAATTTGGAGTTGAATTGGAAAAACGATTCAGCCGCATCTCGTCGTATGCATCTTATCAAAGAAAAGGCACCGAATATCATATCCACATTAGATACAATTGATACTATGGACCATAAGGATATCAATATTTGTGGCATGTTAAATGGTATTAATATTAGAAACCGAACCTTTGAAATGAGTACTGATGAATATGGATTGGTAAAAGGCACCGCCATGCCAGAAACACTCATGTCTATTCTTGAAAAAATCGGCACATCAATAAATGCAAACATTATCAAAAGCACTTCTTATACAAAAGCCGGTGTGGAAAAAGTAACTTGGTTTTTATCAAGTACCAATTAAATTTTAATCAAAACACCTTCTCCTGTAACCGATTTACAAGAGAAGGTGTTTTTACTTGTTATGATTCATTTGCGTCTGAATTTATTTTTTCATCAACAAATCTATATTCTTTTTTCACTAAAGCATTTTCATTTTTCCGTTCTGTCCCCTTAGAATAAGGTCGCACATATATTTCTCGACCATCTTGCAATGTTCTATAATGGCCACGAACGTTCCATGAAGAAATAGTATAATGTCGTCCAGTCTTCTTGCAATTGTGTTTTATTGCACACCTATTTTCATCGATATAATTTATTCTTTTAACCAACACAAATGATTTTTTACCGTTTCCATTTTTTCCTTCATTTTTCTCAAGATTATGCTGTTTAATTATCCTAATCTCCTCAGGTTGATTAATCATTTCATATTGAGTGCCAACCCAAAAATTACCTAGCCAATATGCAATCTGTGCAATATCATCATATTTAAAATAATACAAAGCCTCTTCATTAATATATATTGGGAGTATGTAGCTTCCTTCGTCTTGAGAAATTTCTACAACTGCTATCTCTAACTCCATACCGAAATCGTTATGCACAAAACCTACTGTAAAAGCACAATAAAGAGTATTTTTCATATACTTAAAAGTCGCATTTAAACAATACGCTATTGATTCCGGGCGGTTTTTATTAACACAATCTAACAATTCTCCAATTTTTGTGCTAATGTTTATGTTTCCAAAAATTTGTAACTCGAAATTGTTTAATGCAACTTCTTGAGAAAGAAATTCTAACCTTTCTCCAATTAAATAGAGTTTATCTGCCTGTTCATCTGTAATATCAAAATAATCAACAGGTTTTGAAAAATCAAAATTTTTCTCGTTTATCACTATATCCGATAAATCTATATTCTCATGCACACATTGACCCCAGTACCATTCGATTTCTTTTGATGATGACGGTAAAGGATTTGATTGAAAATTCATTTATGCCTCCTGTAAAAATGTTGCTGATTTGTTTTATATGAGTATACCATCACAGTGGTCGATTTCGTGCTGAATAATTTGTGCTGTCCAACCGGTGAAAGTTTTGATTCGAGTCTGGAATTCAGCTGTCTGCCACTGCACTTTTATATTCTTATAACGTTTACACTTACGGGGACCACCAAGGAGAGAAAGGCATCCCTCTTCAGTTTCATAAGGCTCTGACTTCTTGATAATTTCAGGGTTGAACATAGTCATATACTTGCCGTTATCATCAAAACAGATAATACGCTTATGTACGCCAATCATATTAGCAGCCATACCAACACAACCGTCAGCATTCGCCGTGAGAGTGTCAAACAAATCCTGTGCCACCTGCAAATCTTCAATTGTAGCCTTTTCCGATTTCATCGCCAACAAAATCGGGTCATGAATTACTTCTCTAATCATATAATCCTTATCATCTACATTTTTCTAGTTCGTCGTATACATCATCACTTCTTAACATATTGTGATAATCTGCACTTGATACTTGAGTACTTTCATAAACTTTCTCATCAGGTGCAAAGAACGGTTGTTCCCAGAAACGTCCGTTGTCATCGTTCAATCCTAAAACCATAATTGCTGAAATAGAACTTACTGGAATTCGTTGGTTATTGTAAATCAATTTTAAACTTACGGTTTCACCAACACGAATTTTTTTATCATAACAAACCGAATATTTTATAATGCCTCTAGGAATCATATAGTCTAATTCCTTAGTTTCAAACAAGCACACACTCCGCTTGGAAGACATTATAAGATTCATTGAATTAATATCGGTGCCACCCATATTCTTAAATTCATATGTAACAACATGCCATTTTTCTCGGTCTAAATCAGTTTTATCATATACAGCAGAGGCTCTTTCACCTGTTTCAAAACGTTCAGCCATCGACACAAAAACTTCAATGTCACAATGGGGAATATCTTTTATATTATCAGCCATTAGATGTTTCTCATAATTAATTATATCTAATTCCGGACGATTTTTATGTACTTCTTCTTTCTTTTTCTCTTTTTCTTTCTTGTCATTTCGCTTATCTCTACGCAATTCCAAAAGATAATTGACAATCCCACCAGATAACGCTCCTACTACTGCCGCTATAATCGTAGTTGTAATCTCACTTTGCAAGGTAACACCCTCTTTCCCGTTAGAAATCAAAATGCTTATATGCAACAAATTTTATATGACCGGTATTATACTAAACAAACTATCAATAATCAAACAACTTTCTTGCAGCCTGTTCGATAACCATAACATTAACCGCATTACCAAACTGCTTATATGCCTGATGGTCATCTGCATCTGGCTTGAAAGAGTTAGGAAAACTCTGCAATCTTGCTGCTTCTCTCACTGTAAGTCTGCGTTTGTATTTACCAATAATCGGAATTTGAACCATTGCAACAAGTGCAGGAAAACATGTAGGAGTTTTAACTCTGATACCTGACGGTCTGAATTGAATTACACCTTCCCACAAACTATTTATTTTATTTCCTGCTTGCCACTCCATTTTTCTATGTGTTGGTGTAAAATCATTCAAATTATTATACTTTTTCAACCAAGAATCGATAAATTTTTTGTTCAACTGATAAAGAGACTTGTTTTTTCTGATAAATTCTTTTTTCCACTCTGGAAAATCTTCTTCAGCATCTTTATCTTTAAAGTACTCTGCCCAAATCGGGAAACCAATGACAGTTTCTTTTATTCCTTTATAGAACTCATCCCATGCATTAATTACATACTCTTCTTTTTCGCTAATATAGTATTTATCATCAACTTTACCATCATCAAGAACAGTGTAAATGGAATTTTCATCTTTGCCTAACAGATTATCAAATGTTATTTGTAAATCTTTATTGGCATTTTCAGGGTCATATATGCCAAGAATAACAACACGTTCTCTTAACTGAGGAATCCCAAACTGGTGAGGACTGATAATAATTGGAACTGGTGTCAAACGATAGCCCAACGCCTTAAGATGACTATGAATAGTTTTCCATGTGTTTCCTTGGTCGTGTGATACAAGATTACGAACATTTTCAAGAATTATGTATTTTGTTTTATGATGCTTTAAAATTCTTTCAATTTCAAAGAAAAGTGTTCCTCGTGTGTCACTCATTCCTTTTTGATATCCTGCTTTAGAAAATGCCTGACAAGGAAATCCTGCACACAAAACATCATGAACAGGAATATCTTCTGCTGCTACACCTCTAACATTGTGGTTAGCGTCTATTTTATAATTATTATAATACGTTTCAATACAGTGTGAATCTATTTCAGAAGCGAATACGCATTCTCCACCAAGATTTTCCATTGCTTGGTGGAATCCACCGATTCCTGAAAACAAGTCTATAAATTTAAATTTTTTCATATCAAATCACCTCATAGGGAGTATAAACTAACAATTTGCATAAGTCCAGACAATTATTAAAACTCCATTTGATGTATTAAAAAATTACCGATATTTTTATTTTTTATCTGAATTTTAGGGTTTCTTGGACTACCATCACTGTTATGTCCTTGATGAAACACATCTAAATATTGCTTGTTGAATCTATTTATTTCAAGTACATAATAAGAAGTTAATTTTACAGAATGTTTCATCTTATTTGCATAACTCAATAAGTTATCTTTTCCCAGTTTTGTATTCCAAAAAATCGCAACTTTATTTTCGTGGTCACGGTCTCTTTCAGTATCGTGATTTAAAACAACATAATATACACTGCTAGTTTCCAAAACCGTCATAATAGTGTCCCAATCGTTACCTTGAATGCCCGTGGAGTCATTACTATGAGCCTTCAAATCACCATAAGTCTTAACTTTAGGAAAAAACAAATCTAAATCAATTTCACCAGATTTTTTATTTTGTTTGTATTGAATATCTTCTTTTGCATTGGGACGTTCTTTTATATACCTGTCTAATTTATATTCATGGTAAAATCCGGGCCATTCTGGCTGATAAGCATTATTGAAATTATTATCAATCATTTCTTGATATGCATCTATACCATGCCACTCTTTTGATAGTGACATATAGAAGTCATCTAAAACTGTTATAAAACCTAAACGGAGGTCAACGCCACCAACCATTTTACTATCAAGATACTTTTCAACATTTGCAGGAGTAAATACTGTAATAATGTTGTTACGCACATCTTCTTTTTGGAAGATTCCAAATAACAAACCGTTTTTCAAATCAATTGTATATACATGAGCAGATGAATTGTGTGCCTTATTATTAGCATAGTTTGTAATGTCAAAATCCACAAACAAAACTGTACTTTTATATTTGTAAATGCCTAACAGTAGTGTTTGAATATTGTTTTCTTGGTTTTTCCTGTAAACTTCTCTGAAATTATCACCAATTTGTATTCTCTTCTTAAAAAATGGATGTGGTGTTCCAAGATAACTTACATTCTTAAAATAGATACAGTATTTCTTTCCTGCTTTTTCACCGTACAGGCATCCATCCTTATATGTAGTAACCTTAAAATTCTTTTGGAGGATTTGCTGCATTTCTTCTTTTGTAAGAATTTCACCATAATCGTCAACAACTTCATAGTTATCACAAATTTGTTCAACCTTAATGTTACTGTATTTCATAGTTTTCCTCCATAACTTTCAAAATTTGCTCTGCTATTCTTTTAATAACCGGTACACATACCGAATTACCAATTTGTTTATATGCTTGCCCAATAGTTGTTTCACTTGGAAACGAATACTCTTTTGGGAATCCTTGAAAATCAAGACATTCTCTAACTGTGAGTTTTCTGTATCCAAAATCGTCTATCAATATTGGGACTCTGTTCGCTCTTGTCCCCATTGATGCTGTAAGCGTTGGGCAGGTGTTATTTTTCGCTAGATGAATGCCTGAATCATGAACACGATAAATAGAATCTTTACGTTTTACTCTCGTTATCATATACTTGTAAAAAGCGTCGCTTTCATCAGTGTAATAATAGATATCTTTCTGCTTGGTATGTTTATCAATTATATCAAAAATCTCTGTTGTTAAATCAACCTCATCCGGATACTGAAACATGCTGCACATACATTCATCTTTAAATGCAACAACATAAGTCCTATTGCGTGTTTGTGGCAAGTTTCCATATTCATTCGCTGATAAATTCTTATACCTTAATACATAACCGATTTCTGAAAGAGCATTATACATCGTGATAAAGGTTCTACCATTATCGTGGTCTATAAGGTTCGAAACATTTTCAAGAAAAATAATTGTTGGTTCTACTATTTTTGCCACTTCAACAATTTGAAAAAACAAATTACCTCTTGCATCATCAAACCCTTTATGGGGTCCTGCTACTGAAAACGGCTGACATGGAAAGCCTGCGGTTAATATATCAAATTTAGGAATTTTAATTTTATCAACCTTTTTTATATCTGATTCAACAAGGAATCCATCTCCAAAATTATGTCGATATGTTTTACAAGCAGCAGCATCTTTTTCGTTTGCCCAAACAATTTCAAATCCTGCTTGTTGAAAACCTAAACAAATACCGCCAATGCCTGCAAACATACTACCAACAGTAATTGTTTTTGTCATACCGAAACTCATTCCCCACCAAAACTTAAATATTTTAATTATCGATACAATATTTATACAAAATCATCATAAAAATACTATTATATTTTACTACAAAAATACACCTTCTGTCAATTGAGAAGCAGAAAATACTTGTCCGTTTTTAGGTACAGTTCTCCAAGTCAATATTGTACATTTCTAAAGGCTGTGCTATAATAATCTTATAATTAATTATGAGGAGTTATTATGAACAACCTTATTTCTTTATCTAAACTTTTTGACAAAAGAATATTTAGAATTCCCGACTACCAACGTGGTTACGCTTGGCAGATGTCACAACTTTCTGATTTTTGGGAAGACTTAAAAAATCTCGCAGAGGACAGATATCACTATACCGGCATGCTTTCACTCAAGAAACTCAAATCAAGTGAATGCCAAAGTTGGACAGAAGAAAAGTGGTTGATTGACCAAGATGACTACGAGGCTTATCACATTGTCGACGGTCAACAGCGCCTTACAACATTTATTATTCTGGTAAATTCAATTATCAATAAAGCAACCGCTGAGGGTATTGAGTATTTAAACAACAGCAGTCTTGAAGAAATAAAAACAAGATATATTGTTGAATATCAAAAACCACAAAGAATTCTGAAAGCATATAAATTTGGTTACGAAAAAGACAATCCAAGCTTTATGTTCTTGCGTTATGCTATTTTAGGTGAAGAAGCACCAAGCACATTGCAAGAGACATTCTATACTCTTAATCTTGAACAAGCAAAGAAGTTTTTTGATGACAAAATAAACAAATTATATGCTGATGGTGGAACAAGAGCACTTGAGGTTCTTTATGGTAAGCTGGTAAACAAATTACAATTTAATATTCACGATATCGATGATGATTTTGATGTTTTTGTTGCTTTTGAAACAATGAACAATCGTGGTAAATCATTGTCCAATTTAGAAATCTTGAAAAATAGACTTATTTATCTTACAACTATATTCCCTGATAAAGCCATTAATACACATGAAAAAAATCAGTTGCGTTGTGATATTAATGATGCTTGGCGTGAGGTGTATTATCAATTAGGACGCAATAAAAAACGCCCTCTCAACGATGACGAATACTTGAAAAATCATTGGATTATTTATTTTGCATATTCGAGAAACAAGGGCGACGATTACATTCAGTTTCTCTTAAACAAAATGTTCACTGCAAATGCTGTATATGGCCTTAAAAGTGGTTTTGACGAATATGACACGTTTGAAAATGATGATTACGTTGAAGATGGTTCTGAAACAACTGAATATGTAGATGATGCCTTTGATAGTGTGCTTTATCCAAAGGAAATCAGCAACTATATCAAGAGCATAAAAGACCTTGCAAAATACTGGTATGACTCTTATTTCCCATATGAAAGTGAAAATCTTACAGAAAAAGAAAAGATATGGGTAGACCGTCTAAATCGTATTGGTATGGGTTATTTCAGACCACTTATTGCTGTTGTTATAAGCAAAAGAGCAACTACATCACTCGATGATAGAATTGAGTTGTTTAGAGCTATTGAGCGATATATTTTTATTGGTTTCAAATTAGGTTCTTCCAATTATTCTTACCGCAACAGTGAATTCTATCGTGCGGCACGTAGTGTTTATCTTAATGAACTCTCTCTTTCAAGTTTAGTAAAAACATTAGATGGATACGCAGATTACGATACTGAATATTCATTCTCCAGTTTTATTTCTCGAATAAAGAAACGCTTTGATGCCGGAGATGGATATTATGGTTGGAATACCATAAAGTACTTCTTATATGAGTATGAATACAGTCTAGCCGAAAAAACTGGTATCAGTAAAATATCTTGGGAATTATTCTCAAAAACAGAGAAAGATAAAGTATCCATTGAGCATATTCTTCCCCAAACACCTACCAAGTTTTATTGGAGAAACAATTTCAGACAATTTACTGAAGCTGAAATTAAAGCATTATCAGGAGCACTTGGCAATCTTTTACCTTTAAGACAAAGTGTAAATTCATCTTTACAAAATGATAGTTTTTATGATAAAAAGCATTCCAGCAAAGTAGGTCGTACTGGATATGATAATGGTTCACACTCAGAAATCGAAGTGTCCATGAATACAGAATGGACAGCAAAAGAAATATACGACAGAACCATCCATTTATTAGATTTCATGATAGAAAGATGGAATATCACAATGCCCGAGGATATAATGGAAAACCTCACCTGTATTTCATTTGTTAATGACGGTCGCGAAGTACCACTCGAATTAACTGAAGATGATTTTGATGATGCTATTGATACATCTAATAATTCTTTAGGTGAAATGCAACGAGCATTCTGGAGTAAGTTTGTTGAACATTGTGATAACTTAGGTAGGCATGAAGACATTTCAATAAGAAAAGCTCTTGCACAAAACTGGTACGATATTCCTGTAGGCGCTAATGATTACCATTTGTCATTCACAATTACATATAATAAATATGTTACATTATTAATCTACACATACAACCCTGAAGCCTTTAAGCGATTGCTGTCAAAAAAAGATAAAATTGAAAAGGCTTTCGGAGATGAACTTGAATGGTTCACAAGTCGTGAAACAAGCGTAGAAAAACGTATTCTTTATAGAATGGAAGCAGATTATTTCAATCCAAAAGAACACGAAAAAATATTCAATTGGATGATTGAAAAATTCGACTTACTGTATGATGCACTTGAATCTGTAGATGAATAAATTACACATGTAGCACAACAGCACCCGCCGATGTTGGCAGGTGCTGTTGTTTTTATTTTGCAATGTCAATTGAATCAATGCACGACAGCAAAGCTGTTGCATATTTATTTGCTGCATATTTCAAGTTTTCTTCTGTCACAACAAAAATCCACAAGCAGAGAAAAGCAATTGAAATATCACCTGCTATAACATGAGTTGTTAAGTCTTGTCTTCCCGATAAGAAATAGTACAAAACAGTAATAATCAGTAACACAACATTTAAAGCAATACCTAAGCATTTCACACCTTTCAAATTGCAAATCAATCCAAAAATCATATTTTCCTCTTCCACCAAATGGGCTCTCTCTGATTTATGGTAGTTTGATTTAAGCCATTCTAGCGCACTTGCATAGTCTTCTTTTTTACTGCTATCTATTAGGCTACTCCCTGATAAACATTGAAGTTTTTTGCAATAACGAATTCTTGTTTTTTCGTCTATTTTTGAATTTTTTTCTGATAAAAATGTTATCGTTGGTAATTCATCAAAAGTCACTTTCATCACAGCATTTGCTCTTTTTCTTAATGGTACTGCTAAAAGCATTGAAACCGCATAAATTACTGCAGAAACAAACACTAAACTTGAAAGATTTCTTATTTCTTCAACAAATAATAATGTCCAAATAATGGCAGGACCTAACAGAATAAGTAAAGATGATAATCTCACCTTTACACTATACGCATCAAAGAACTTATCCATCAAACCAACCTTTCAAATGAACTACTTATTCTTTCATAAATATCTTTATTATTACAATTATACAAATCTATTTCAGAATCCACAGGGTCGAAACTAAATCCGTAATTTTCGCCATATCTACATCTTGTAAAACCACAAGCATCACGATAAGAAAGATAAACTTTTCTATTAGGTATTTTGTATTGCTTCAAATAACCTAAATCACATGCAACAACTACTATAGTGTTTTCTTCAATAAGATTATTCTGCAAAAAAGAACCTACGCTTTTGTTGTGTCCAACGATATACAAAATGTCAACTGTGCCAAGTGGAAAACTCTTATATACAATAAAGTTTTCATTTTCACTCCATTTAATAAGATTAACCTTGAAAACACTGGTAATGTATTCTTGACGAGCATCAGCTTCAGCTGATAATCTTTTATCTAAACAAAATGTCATACTGGCACCCTAAACTCTTTTTAGGAACATATCCTGTACTACTTTTCAAAACAGTTTCATCAATAACAAATGTTCCCAATGATTTTGTATTCTTTACCACCTTACCAATGAAATTTCGTTCGTCTGAGCCACCATTTGTAGGACCAGTATTATCAGAAACTATGAATACTTTTTCTTTAACATCACTTACTGCTCCAAAAATTGCTTTTGCCTGTTCTTCTTTGCCATGATGCGGTAATTGAATAATATTATAATCATCAACTTTTTCTTTTATCGCTTCAAATGAGCAGTCTCCGCACAATAAAACTTCATTACCATTATCCAGTACAATTTTAACTTGTACACTTGTTGCATTAACAACAGTTTCTCCGTCAATCCTATCTCCCTCTAAGGTATTAAGTTCGTGTGCAACTGCTTCAATCATATAATCTTTATCTGGACCCACTAATGAAATTTGAGAAGTTATCTTCTTTTCTAATGGATAGATATCTTCAAGATATCCACTAAGTTTTTTTATGTTATCGTAACGGGTCAATATTTGATTACGGAGCGAATCTCTCGATTTTCTACCATCACCAATTGCATCAAGTATCTCATCAACATATTTGAGTAAGCATACTGTATACACCTTTTCAATTTTCCCCTTACCTATTAAGTATTCCAAACCATCAAAATGGTCAGCATCGTTATGTGACAAAATCGCTTTTGCTGTTGAATAACCATTTATTCTCATATAATCGATTACTTTTTCTGCTAACTTCTGTGAACCACAATCATATATATAAAGATTATTACCGTCATCTATGATGAAACAATCTCCATAATTCTTGTTGCGGTCTGGACCACTTAAAACTGTAATTTTCATAAAATTTTCCTCCATTTTCCTTTTTAAAGTTGTAGTGAAACTATTTCCACTACCCCTATTAAATATATAATCGAATTTTTTATTGTTTTTGTGACATAAATTTACAATTTTCTTGCTATTACTTCTTAATTTGAGTTACAATAGCGTTACCGATGAAAGGAGGGGTGAGGCAGCTAATAATTGTGGTGTATAAAATTGAAAAATGGGTGCGATTACACTCGTGAATTATACAAAAAACTGCAATTATACAAAATAATTACAATTAAATAAGGAGGTAATGATGATTACATCAGAACAGTATCGGCAGATACAGGAGTGTAAGAATTGTGGGTTGACCATGGCTGAGACAGGTCGGCGGTTGCACATACCTTCGTCGGTGGTTCGGAACTGGTGGCGGAAGTCGGAAGATGATTTCTGGAAGGCTATGCGTGGCACGGTGTATGATTTGGACAATTATCGGCAGTACATCATTGAGCTGATTAAGGCTTGTCCTACTATCACCAACACCAATTTGATGACGCAGTTACGAGAGGAATTCGCTGACTTTGATGCTACCTATTCCACATTCAACCGGTATGTGAAGAACCTGCGAGTTCAGGCAGGGTTAAGTCAACCGAAACGAATCCGTTGTATTCGTGATGACCAACCACCGGGCTATGAGGCACAGGTAGATTTTGGTGAGTACAGAATGCGAAACATGTATGGCAAGGAAACCAAGGTATATTTTTTCTGCATGGTGCTTTCGTACAGTCGAATGAAATTCGTGTACTTTTCAACGCAACCTTTCACCGCCAAAACCGCTATTGAGGCACACAAATATGCTTTCAAGTATTTCGGTGGTCGTCCACAAATCATTATGTATGACCAAGACAAGGTTTTCGTTGTTGCTGAAAGCTATGGCAACATCATTCTCGTTAAAGAGTTTGATGAGTTCGTCAAGGATGTTGGCTACTCCCTTTTCATTTGCAAGGGACACGACCCTAACACAAAAGGCAGAGTTGAAAACACGGTAAATGTGGTCAAGCGTGGTTTTCTCGATGGTAGGACTTACTACGGAATTGACAGGCTTAACTGCGATGCTCTTAATTGGCTTGACACCACGGGTAACAACATTGTGAACGATTATACCAAGCGTACACCAAAGGAGTTGTTCCCCATTGACAACAAGGCACTTGTTAAGGTTCGTTTCCAAGAAAAACCACTTGTTCAAGTCCTTACAATGCACGCAGGGTTCGTTGAATTTCGTGATAATCGTTATGAAATGCCACAGGAAAACCTTAATGATGGTGAAAGAATTCGTGTTGAATTACAAGAGGACACTTTGCTTTTCTATGTAGCTCTTACAAGTGATTTGATTTGCAAACACGCACTTTGTAATGAGGTTGGTAGGACTATAAAACTACCGAAGGACAGAGTTCCACACCATAAAATCGAAACGGATATGTTACGGTTTTACAAGGACAATCCACTTGCAATAGAGTTCATTGCACAGTTGAAAATCATGCGACCGAGATACATACACAAGCAGTTGCAACTACTGAAAAAGGCATCTGTTTTTTACACGGAAGGTCAAATGAATTCAGCATTTGAGTATTGCATCAACACTTGTGAATGTACAACCTTGGAATTGTTATCGTTCTTGATTTACAAGTATGGCAAGGACTCATTTTACGATTGCACGGGCAACTACGCAAAATCGAACTACTTAAAACGAAGTCGTGAGATACAGGAGGCATTCAATGGCAGAGATTTTTGATGTAATGATGATGGCAAAGGAATTGGGTCTTACTCATCTTGGCAACGGTGAGGTTGATTTAACAG
>JAFYSE010000056.1 GCA_017546665.1 Clostridia bacterium
CGTTCTTTTAAACTCTTTTGTTATCCAAAAGAATTACTGTTTCTTGTATTTCTCTGTTTCGTACTTCCGTACTCTCAAAGAATCTACAGGGTTCCTTTTACTTATCTCGTCGTTGTTTAATTTTCAAGGTTCAGTTTGCGTCCACCCCGTTTTTCGCGGGTGGAGTTTTATTATATCAAAACTCCCGGAGCTTGTCAACACTTTTTTAAAACTTTTTTCAGTTTTTTGTTTGCGTCGCTTACCTCTCGCAGACAGCTTTGATATAATATCACAACGAAATCGACTTGTCAACAACTTTTTTTAATTTTTTTAAAAATTTTTCAACATTTTTTCAACACGGTTATATCTTGTGTTTTTATATATGTATATGCACAAATTATATGATTTCCGAATAATCAAAATATTTAAGGGAAAATATAAATAACAAATAATGTTTATTCGGAGATGACTTTATGGATACGAGAAAAGAAACTCGCACGCGAATTCAAGTATTTTGGCAGATTATCGCAATTATCCTTTTAAACGCAATCGTTATTGCTTCAATTGGTTTCATTTATGAAAATACACAGACACTTTCAAGCATCGGTTCTCGTGGTCAAGAGGTCCGACAGATTCAAACAAAATTGAAAGAACTCGGTTTATATAAAGGTTCAGTTGATGGCATTTATGGCACTGCAACACAAAAGGCTGTTCGTCAATTCCAAAAGAATTGTGGAATTACTGCCGATGGAATAGCAGGACCAAAAACCTTAAAGTATTTAGGATTAGGGTCCAGTTCAACATCTTCTACCAACGGGTATAGTTCCAATGATGTTTATTTGTTGGCAAGGATTATCGCTGCAGAAGCACGAGGCGAAAGTTATACGGGTCAGGTTGCAGTTGGTGCAGTTGTATTAAACAGAGTACAACATTCCTCCTTTCCCGATTCAATATCAGGTGTTGTTTATCAACCCGGTGCATTCTCAGCAGTAAGGGACAGCAACTGGAACGTAGCTCCAAATGATACAGCAAAGAAGGCCGCAAGGGATGCGATTAACGGTTGGGACCCCACAGGCGGTGCTATATACTATTATAATCCTACAAAAACAAGTAACCAATGGATTAGAACAAGACCTGTAATCACGACTATTGGCCGTCACGTATTTTGCAAGTGAAGCCTAAATAAAAAAGGTGGGGAAATCCCCACCTTTTTATAAACTTATTTCAGTGAATTATTTCTGGAAGATACCAACGATTTTTGCAATGATACCTTTAAAGAAATTAATAATCTTTTCAAAGAAACCTGGCTCTTCTGGTTCTTCAACCTTTTCAAGAGCTGTCAATTCAACTGTATCCTCAGCAACTGCTTCATTTTCTGCAGTATAGAGAGTTGCTGTAAATGTTGTAGCACCTACGCCTTCAGCAACCACTGTGTATGTTCCATCTGCATTTGCTGTTGCAGCAAAGTTATTGTTATTTGCTGTCCATTTAACATACATACCCTCTGGATATGTTCCTTCTACTTTTGCTGAAAGAACAACGCTATCACCATTAGCAACTTCTACTACTTCTGGAGCAACGATGCTGAATGTATAGTTATATGTAGGTCTTTCTGCAACAGTAATTGTAAATGTAACTTCAAATCCTTCATAAGATACTGTTACAGTCTTTTCACCTGTTGTTGTCATATCAGGAGCAGAAACAGTATAATCTGTAACTGTTTTTACTGTGTTATCGCTCAAGTCTGCCTTTACAACAAGACCTGTTGTATCTAATGCATCTCCAACAAAATATTCCTTCTTTGTTGGTTCTGTTTCAATGAAAAATCTCTTTACTGTTACAGGGTCTTTCTTCCAAACAGCATATAAAACAACTGTTGTTCCATCATATGGTGTAAGATTCTTTACAGCTTCCTGGTCATCATACAATGCAGTTGTTGCATTCTTTGTTTTTGCCCAACCTATAAATGAATATCCTGTTTTTGTGAAGGTACTTGCTGACAATGCCAATGATTCACCGTATGTGTGAGTCTGATTTTCCATTGAGCCTTCGCCACCATTTGCCTGGAACTCAATTACATATGTATTTGCTTTCCATACTGCATAAAGAGTTACTGTCTGTCCTGCTTCACCAAGGTTTGTTACAGTCTGCTGGTTGTAATACTCAGGAACTGTTGCTGTTTGATCCTTTGCCCAACCTAAAAATGAGTAACCTGTCTTTGTGAATGAGTTTGCACGTAATGCTTTTGCTTCATCAACATTGAATGATGTGTTTGACATTGTGCCTTTACCACCGTTTGCGTGATACTTAACAGAATAAGTATCTGCTGCAAATGCTGTAATTGGAACGATACTAAGCATCATCAACATAGCAAGAAGCACTGCTAAAACTTTGCTAAATTTTTTCATTTCCTTTTTCCTCCAATTTTGTTATTTTTTATAAATAACATATTTACAGTTTATTTATACCATATCCACAAATTAAAATCAAGATTTTTTTTGATAAAGCACACCGTGTTAATAATGTCATAAAAATTGGGGCAGCAATCGCTGTCCCAACATCAATTTACATATATTTATCACAAAGATATTGTATTGCTAACCTATATCCGTCAAGCCCTTTTCCGATTATATGTTCTTCACACGCCATACCTGCATAAGAAATTTGACGAAAATCCTCTCGTTTAGTCACATCTGAAATATGAACTTCAACAGCAGGAATACCTACAGATTTAAGTGCATCAAGAATCGCAACGCTTGTATGTGTGTAAGCAGCAGGGTTAATTACAATTCCATCAAAATTGTCATAGGCTTCTTGAATTTTATCAACAATAGAGCCCTCGTGGTTGGATTGGAAGCATTCAGCCTGACAATTAAGTTCTTCTGCCCATTGTTTTATATTATCAAGGAGTGTCTGATAATTTTGATTTCCGTAAATACCCGGTTCACGAATACCAAGCATATTGATGTTTGGTCCATTAATTACAAGAATTTTCATAATTCAGTATCTCCTTCACAATAATTTTGGCAGTTTCTTCAACTGTACCATTACCGTCAACTTCAATATCTGCAAATTGCCGATACATAGGCATTCTTTGCTCATATAATTCTTTTACTCCGTGAAGCACAGAAAGTGGTCTTCCCTTTATAGGCAGTTTGTCCCATTCACGATTAATAAAAACTATAATTCCATTTTGTTTTAATGGCATATAATTTTCAAGTCGAGTTACAACTCCACCACCTGTTGCGATAACCGAATTTTTTTCTCGTCCTGCAAGATTAACTGCAACATTTTCGCAAGTGCGAAAATACTTTTCGCCACACTCTTCGAAAATCCGTGGAATTGGTTTGTTTTCTGCGTTGACTATCATCTCGTCAGTATCAATAAAATCTTTTTTAAGTATCTCTGAAAGCTTTTCCCCAACAGTTGATTTTCCGCAACCCGCCATGCCAATTAAAACAATATTGCACATCTGTAATCTTATAGATTTTTCAATTTGGTCACAAACTTCATCATCAACCACGGTGTCAAAGAAAATTTCATGGGCTTTTTTCGCCTGAGCAACCAACATAGAAAGTCCCGTCGCTGTTTTTATTCCTATTTTTTCTGCTTCCATCACAAGTCTTGTTTTCAACGGATTATATACAACATCAAGCACACCGCTGAGATTATCAAATCTTGAAACGTCAACAACAGTATTCATATTGTCGGGATACATACCAACCGGAGTTGTGTTAACAATAATTTCTACATCTTTTTCATTATATATATTAGTATAGTTAAATTCACCATTTCGGGAAACAACTATAACATCACTTGCACCCATATCACGCAAAACCGCTTGTACTGTTGCAGATGCTCCGCCGCTACCTAAAACGAGTGCTTTTTTATCTTTAAGAACTATACCTGACTTTTCAATCATATACTTAAAGCCAAAGTAGTCCGTATTATATCCGCAAAGCCTTCCGTCACGGACAACTACTGTATTTATTGCACTGATTTTTTCTGCCTCGGGCGAAATAAAATCAAGAAAAGGTATTACTGCTTTTTTATATGGAATTGTAACATTGATTCCTTTATAGCTTTTCTCTTTCAAAAATTTTTCAAGATTTTCAGGTGAAATCTCAAAGAGGGTATAATCCTTATTTCCTAAACTTTTATGAATTTGTGGAGAAAAACTATGTGGCAAATGCTCACCTAAAAGTCCGTACATTTCAAAACACCTTAAACAAGTAAATCTAAAATAGTTATTGCTGCTACTGCTTCAATTACAGGAACTGCTCTTTGAACAATGCAAGGGTCGTGTCTGCCCTTAATCTGCAATTTTTCTTCCGTCTTATTTTCAAGACTTATGCTATTCTGCTCTTTAAAAATTGATGGAGTCGGTTTAATTGCAGTTCTGAAAACGATTGGCATACCATTGGTAATACCACCATTTATACCACCTGCATTATTGGTTTTGGTCTTAATTTCACCGTCAACAATGCAGAACTCGTCATTGTTTTCACTACCATAAAGGTCAATTGCATCAAACCCGTTACCGAATTCAATACCCTTGACTGCAGGAATACCAAAAATGTTTTTAGCAAGTTTGTTTTCTACCCCATCAAACATAGGATTACCAAAACCTGCTTTAACACCGGTTACTGCACATTCAATAACACCGCCAACGGAATCACCATTTTCCCTTGCCTTTTCGATTTCGGCAATCATTTCTTTGCTCTTTTCATCATTGATTACAGGGAAAGCTTTTGTATCGGTATTCCACTTACCTATGTTAACAAAGTCAATTTTGTCGTCATAAACATTTTTAATTTTTTGGATATGAGCCTGAATTTCAACACCCATATCCTCTAAAATCTGCATACAAACTGCACCCGCAAAGCAAAGAGGTGCTGTAAGTCTGCCTGAAAAATGTCCGCCACCCGAAACATCATTAAATCCATTATATCTAATATATGCTGAATAATCTGCGTGGGATGGTCTTGGGGTATCAATTATATTATTATAATCCGATGAATGTTGGTTTTCATTATATATAACCATACAAAGTGGTGCACCACAGGTAACACCATTCACAAGTCCTGACAATATTTCGGGAGTATCACTTTCTTTTCTCTGTGTGGAAAGCGAATTTTTTCCAGGAGCACGTCTATCCATAAATTTAAGGACTTTTTCCATATCTATTTTCTGCCCGGCAGGAAGTCCGTCAATTACCACACCAATTCCCTTTGAGTGAGATTGGCCAAAAACAGATATTTTAATTTTATCCCCTGTCATTGATGACATTTGCATTACCTCCCATTTTGTTAAAATCCGTGAAGAAATCAGGATATGATTTTTCAACTGCTTTATAGTCCGTTATCTTTACATTCCCTTTGCAAAGAGTTGAGAGAATTGATGCTGACATTACAATTCTGTGGTCATTGTATCCGTTGACTAAACCACCTTGCAAATCACTTTTTCCATTAATAATTATTCCATCATCAGTTTCTTTTGCATCTGCACCAACTGATTTAAGCATATCTACAACGGATTTTATTCTGTCGCTTTCTTTTATACGAAGTCGTCCTGCATTGATAATTCTTGTTTCACCGCTACAAAACGTTGCCACAACAGAAATAATCGGTACAGCATCAGGAATATCACTTGCGTCAATAGTAATTCCTTTGAGTGCATTCTTTTTAACTGTAATTTCGTTTCCCTTGATTTCTACATCTGCACCCATTGAAGAAAGAACATCGAGAATTTTCTTATCCCCTTGAGGTGAATTAACATCAAGATTAGTTACAGTTACACCTTTCTCACTTAACGCACCTGCACAAAGGAAGAATGATGCATTTGACCAATCCCCATCAACAGTTATTTCATTTGGTGAAAGGAATTTCTGATTACCTTTTATTATGTATAGGTTTTCTTGTTCTACAATTTCAATTCCAAATTTTTTGAGTACGGAAACTGTTATATCAAGATATGATTTTGACTCAACAGGTGGAATAAGTTTTATTTTACTGTCCCCTTGAAGCAAAGGAAGTGACAATAAAAGTCCTGTTATAAACTGTGAACTTACATTCCCTAAAAGTTCATATTCTCCACTTTGTAATCGTCCTGTTAAATGAAGTGGAAATTCATTGTCCGTGTGAAATGTTACTCCATTTTTCTCCATTTCTTCTTTTAAAGGGGAAATGGGTCTTTGTGGAAGTCTTCCGTGACCATTAATTGTAACATCCATATCCAAAGCCGATACCAAGGGCATCAAAAAACGTAGAGTTGAACCACTTTCACCACAATCAAGGTCTGCCTTTTTATTAAAAGGTTTTGGAGTAACTGTTATTATATCTTCGTTGACTGAAATATCCGTACCCATAGATTTAAGACAACAAATAGTCGCTGCGATATCCTTGGACATCACATTACATTTAATATATGTTTGTTTATCACAAAGGGAAGCACAAATAAGAATTCTGTGTGCATCCGACTTTGATGAAATTGCACCGATTTTACCATCTAAAACAGATGGGGTACAGGAGACCGTCATTTAGTTCATACCTTTTTCAATAAAGTTTTGTAAATCTTCAACAGGAAGCTTCATAATCTTGCAAAGTCCCAACTCTTCAGGAACAATGAGTGAAATTGTGTCAAAACTTCTCTTTTTATCAGAAAGTGATGCTTTGTAAAGTTCGTCCGCTGAAAAATCACAAGTAGTTGGAAGATTATTTTTTTCAAGAATTGGTAAAATTACATCCGAGAAATCTTCTTCACTCATACCAACTTCATAAGCACCCTTTGTTGCAATTACCATACCTATTGCAACTGCATTACCGTGAGAAATTGTAAGGTTACTGCATTTTTCAATGGCGTGACCAATAGTGTGACCAAAGTTGAGAAGCTTTCTCTCTCCTTTTTCAAACTCGTCGTGACACACAACATCTCGTTTGATTTCAACACAACGTTTGATTGTATATTCAATGTTTTCTTTGATTTCATTCTCTTGTAAGAAAGCAAGGAAATCCTTATCCAAAATCATTCCGTATTTAATGATTTCTGCACAACCCTCGTTGAAGGTTGATTCGCTTAATGTTTTTAAGGTGTCACAATCTGCAAAAACTGCTATTGGCTGATAGAATGCACCACACAAATTCTTTCCTGCTTTTAAATTGATTGCAGTTTTACCGCCAACGGATGAATCAACCATAGCAAGTACGGTTGTAGGAATTTGCACAAAATCCACGCCACGAAGATATGTACTTGCTACAAAGCCTGTAAGGTCGCCAACAACACCGCCACCAAGAGCAACAAAAAGGTCCGTTCTTGTAATGCTATTCTCAGCACAGAACTCAAGAATGTTTTCGTAGTTTTCAAAGGATTTTGATTCCTCTCCGTGTGGTACAACATACTCACAAACTGAATATCCACTATTAATAAGGCTATTCTTCACCTTTTCACCATAAAGCGGAAAAACATTATCATCAGAGATTAAAACCACTCTGCAAACTCTTTTAATTTCTTTGATTTTGTCACCAACCGTATCAAGAAAACCTTTCCCGATATTAACTGTATATTCTTTTGATGCTGAAACCTTTACTATTTCCATAATCTCACCTGATTTTTATTTTAACAATTCTTTTAATCTGCTTCCATAAGCTTGTTTTTCATATTCAAGAGTAACACTCTCATAATTATAATCCACAATCTTAATAAGATAATCTGTAAACTGTGGGTTAAGGGGCAAAATCGGACCCGTGTGATAAGTTGCAAAAAGATGATTGTAATTCACACCCTCAATTTTGCAATCTTCATTCATTCCACATCCTTTTTTCATACTTAAAAACGGATGTGTGTTTTCACCGTAGGAATGGCTGAGAAGATTTTTAAAACCAACAATTTCCATACCATCAAATTCACCCACACTGCAATCATTGTATCTTAATTTCGAAAATTGCTTTGCGTAATATGGGTAGAAGCCTAAGCACTCTACTTTTTCACCATTTGGAGTTTCAATATATTGACCAAAAAGCTCAAAAGCATTACCTGTTGCAAGAATTACGCCACCATTATCAATTCTATTTTTAATTGCTTCGGCATACTCTTTAAGATGCTCGATTTCTATAACCTGATGTTTTTCCTGACAAGGACCGATTAAAAGAAAATCAACCTGATTTTCAATAAATGCAGGTTTCTGGAAAAGTGATGTTTCAATAACTTCCACATCGTATCCTGCAAGCATTAATTTCTTTTGAAGATATTCGCAGTTACCTCTGTCACCATAAAGATTGTTATATTCGGGATAAAGGACTTCAATTGCAATTTTCGCCATAATTATTTATCCCCCTTCTGTGACATTGCGTTTTTAATCTTTTCTACAACACCTGTTGCATAAAGTTCAAAATAAACAACTATGTCCCTGCCAATGATACTCTTTTTACTTACTTCATTTGCAAGTTCATCATAGTTTTCAAAAAGAACAAGTTTGCCTGTGTCAACACCCTTAATATCAAGGCAATTCGCCACATCATAACAACGAGAGCCACCAATATAAACCGTTTTTACATTTTCACTGTTAAGAGGTGCAAAATCAGTATCATAAATCCAAGAAATATCCTCATGACCATGAACCTTGTCATTTGAGTCCGTAATAAGCAACACAACATCCTTTTCCTTTTCTGTACTATCAAGGAATTTTAGACTCTGTGAGCAAGAAATAGGATTTTGATTCTTTGAAAGCATTGAAACAACTTCAACACCGTTATATTTTTTATTTTCAAATCTTCCTGTTTTTGAAGAAAGGTCCTCAATACTGTTTTCAATAACATCAAGGTCAATGCCCATAAGTCTGCATACAGCACAAGCACCAGTTATATTAAACACATTGAAAAAATTGCCCTTTTGGAACGGTAAAACAAGACTTTCACCCAAAGGACCATTAAATACAAAAGTACCATTATCAAAATCAACATCACTTGCAAAGAATCTGCTTTTTGGCATCTCAAAGCCACAATGTAAACACTTTGGCACACCAATATGGTTGTAATGATAAAATTCATAATCCAATTTATGATTACATTTTGGACAAGCGATAAGGTCGCAAACTGTATCAACACAGGTTTCTGTGCTTCTTTCAGTCTTATTTACTGAATAGAAAACTCTGTCACAAACACCCTCACCCAAAAGCCCTGAAATAGCGTCGTTGCCATTAAGCACAAGGGTTGTTTTCTTATCAAGATAATCATTAATCTTATCGAAAATAAATCCACTATGACCATTTCTCATAATTGAGTCACGGAAAAGATTTGTGCAAAGAATAAAATCAGGAGTAAACTCTGTGTAAATATACTGTGATGAACGCTCATCCACCTCTAAAACTGCAACATCTGCAGTAACCTTACCCGAAAGTGTACATTGAGTAACCAATGCAGAAGCAAGTCCGGGTGCCATATTTGAACCCTTTGAGTTATTTACAACTGTCTTACCACTATTACGGATTATATGTGTTAAAAGATTTGAAGTACCCGTTTTTCCGTTTGTTCCTGTTACGCAGATTGTCTTTCTTGGCATAACAAAACGAGAAAGTGCGTCGGGACAAATTTTAAGCATAATTATTCCCGGTGTATTAGTACCTCTCTTAAAAATTTTGTCAAGTAAAAACGCTGAAACCTTACCAACAATTATGGCAATTAAAAATCTTATTTTCCCCATTACTCGTCCATTCCCTTTTTCTCATCTTTGTCAACTAACTTAGATAAATAATATGCAGTCTTTTGCGAATTATTTATAAGGTCGGCAAAACCATTTATAAGCACGGAAGAAACCCATCCGAGGGATGCCACTACACAACCCAAAACAACTCCCACAACCTTACCTGCAAACGAGGCTGCATCAATTATTCCGTTGGCAGCAACTGCAACACCCGCTATCAAGCCAATAATCAATGCAATTCTTGACACAAGCATAATTGTGTTTGCTATTGGTGAATGATTAATTTCCTTTGTTGGCATCTGGAAAAGTTGTTCTTCGTTTTCCTCTTCCTCTTGAATTTCTTCTACCTTAATTTTTTCTTCCTGTTCTGCCTTCTGTTCAGCTTCTTCTTTCTCTTCCTGAACTCTCGCAAAATCAAGATTATATTTTTTACAACTCAAGCAGAATTTTGTTTCTTCCCAACATTCCTTGTGGTACATTTCCCAGCAAAACGGACATTCTACAAGATTTTTTTCTTCAATAGTCTTATTGCATTTTGCACATATAAGGTTTGCCATTTTAACATCTCACCTTTCTATGAATATTATAGGATTTACACCCATTAAAGTCAATAAAAAAATGCTGCGCATCTGATGATACACAGCATTTAAAATTAAAGTAAACTATAATTCACAACAAGGGCAGCAAATACTATTGATACCATTGAAAGAAGCTTGATGAGAATGTTAATTGCAGGACCTGATGTATCCTTGAACGGGTCACCAACTGTATCACCTACAACAGCACTTTTGTGTTGAGGGCTACCTTTACCATCGTGAACGCCTGATTCAATATACTTCTTTGCATTATCCCATGCACCACCTGAGTTTGACATAAATATTGCCATCAAGAAGCCTGATACTGTTGCACCTGCAAGCATACCAACAACACCCTTATATCCAAGCACCATACCAACCACAATTGGCACTACAATAGCAATTACCGTTGGGAGCACCATTTCACGAAGACTTGCCTTTGTGCAAAGGTCAACACAGGATGCATAATCCGGCTCTGCCTCACCTTCCATAAGGCCTTTGATTTCCTTGAATTGACGACGTACTTCTTTAACAACACTCTGTGCAGCCTTACCAACTGAATCCATTGTGAATGCTGCGAAGACGAAAGGAAGACAAGCACCAATGAAAAGTCCTATAAGAACAACGGGGTTAACCACATCAAAGCTTAAATCTGCATCAGGGTTGATACTCTTAATTTTATCCACATAAGAAGCAACAAGAGCAAGTGCCGTAAGTGCTGCTGAGCCGATTGCGAAGCCCTTACCTGTTGCAGCAGTTGTGTTGCCAAGTGAATCAAGAGCGTCTGTTCTTTCTCGCACCTTAGGTTCAAGACCTGACATTTCAGCAATTCCGCCTGCATTATCTGCAACAGGACCATAAGCATCCGTTGCAAGGGTAATTCCAAGAGTGGAAAGCATACCTACTGCTGAAAGAGCAATACCATAAAGACCAAGAGCAGCACTGTTTGTACCACCGGAAACAAAATATGAAATAAGAACGCTGACTGCAACAATACCTATTGGCATTGCAGTTGATTTCATACCAAGTCCAAGACCACCAATAATGATTGTTGCGGAGCCTGTTTCACTTGTTGCTGCAAGTTTCTGTGTTGGCCTATATGTATCCGATGTGTAGTATTCTGTTGACTTACCAATAAGCACACCTGCAACAAGACCTGAAAGAATTGCAACATAAAGTCCCCAATTTTCTTTACCGAGAACAAGAATAACAACAGGAAGTGCTACAATAGCAATTCCGATAGCACTTATATTTGTGCCACGGCTAAGCGCTTTCAAAAGAAGTTTCTGGGAAATATTTTCACCTGTACGAACAAAGAATGTACCGATAATTGACATTAAAATACCGATGGCTGCAAGAAGCATTGGCACAGCCATAGCCTTAATATCCCCACCAAAAGCAGAAACACCAAGAGCAGATGCTGAAATAACCGAGCTTACATAAGATTCATAAAGGTCAGCACCCATACCTGCAACGTCACCAACATTGTCACCAACGTTATCTGCAATAACTGCAGGGTTACGTGGGTCATCTTCAGGAATTCCTGCTTCAACCTTACCAACAAGGTCAGCACCTACGTCAGCAGCTTTTGTGAAAATACCGCCACCAACACGAGCAAAAAGAGCCATTGATGATGCACCCATGCCAAATGTAAGCATAGCACTTGTGATTGAGTTAGCATCAAGATTGAAAACAAATTTAAGCAAGAAGAACCATACTGAAATATCAAAAAGACCAAGTCCAACAACAGTAAATCCCATAACTGAACCTGCTGAGAATGCAACTCGAAGTCCCTTATTCAAGCCTTCGCGACAAGCATTTGCAGTTCTTGAGTTAGCATAAGTTGCAATTTTCATTCCTATAAAGCCTGAAAGTGCGGAGAATAAACCACCTGTTATAAATGCGAATGGCACAAACCATGTAAGCAAGTTAAAGGCTGCCATAAGACAAAGAAGGACAAACATTCCGCCAAAGAAAATTGCTACGATTGAATATTGCCTTTTGAGATATGCATTTGCACCCTGACGAATGGACTCAGAAATATGCTTCATTCTTTCTGTTCCTTCAGAGAATTTCATTACCTTTTTTGCAGTAAGTCCTGCGAAAATAAGCGCAATCAACGAGCCTATAAATGTGAATAATACTAAATACTGTTCCACAAAAACGTCTCCTTTATATATGTAATGTTACAATTATATACCTTTCATCAACTTTGTCAATAGTTTAACAAGATATTTTGCAATATAGATGCGTCGCAATTTCTTTTCTCGAATATTTTACGCCATTTGTGTGCTTTTTAGAACAAATTTTGCAACATTTCACGCATTCTCTTGCAAAAATGTCTATATCATAAAAAAACTGTGAGTTTTTCAACCCACAGTTTCATTTGTAATTGTTTTTTAGTAATGCATATAAGAATAACGAAATATTACGGAAAAAGAAACAAATTACAACATATAAAGTCCTGATTTTTTCATTGCCTTTGAAAGTGTACGTTGTGCAAAACGGCTTGCCTTTTCTGCACCATTCTTTGCACACTCGTTGAGATATGCTTTGTCGTTTACAAGACGGTTAAACTCTGATTTAAATGGACGAAGCTCTTCAACAACTGCTTCTGCAACTGCCGCTTTAAAGTCACCATAACCTTTTCCGTCGAAATCTTTTTCAATCTGTTCATAAGAAAGACCTGTACAACAAGAATAAATACCCATAAGATTGTTAATGCCATCTTTACCATCGGCATATCTTACCTTTGCTTCACTATCAGTTACTGCGCTCTTGATTTTCTTAACAATTACATTATCATCATCAAGCATTGAGATATAGCTCTTTGGATTTGGGTCGGACTTGCTCATTTTTGCAAATGGGTCCTGAAGCGACATAATGCGAGCGCCAACCTTACCGATAAATGGTTCAGGCATTGTGAATGTATTACCATAAACAGTATTAAATCTCTCTGCAATATCACGAGCAATTTCAAGATGTTGTTTCTGGTCAGCACCAATTGGCACATAATCAGCTTGATAAAGAAGAATATCAGCAGCCATTAAAATTGGGTATGTGAAAAGTCCAACATTTACATTTTCAGGGTGCTTTTCGCTCTTATCCTTAAATTGTGTCATTCTTGCAGCCTCACCAAACTGTGTGCAACAGTTGAGAAGCCAAGCGAGCTGTGCGTGTTGTGGCACGTGGCTCTGAATAAATACGATACTCTCCTGTGGGTCAAGTCCCAATGCCAAAAGGATTGCATAAAGCTCCATTGTATTCTTGCGAAGTGTTGCAGGTTCAGGACGAACTGTAAGAGAATGCAAGTCAGCAACTGCATAAAGACAGTTATAGTCATCCTTCATATTTTTCCAATTCTTAAGTGCTCCAAGGTAATTGCCAAGAGTTGGTGTACCTGTTGGCTGAATTGCACTTAAAACTATCTTTTTCTTCTCCACGGTGTTTTCCATTTGTATCACCTTTACTTAAAAATTTATATCCTATATATTAAACTATTTTTTCACTATTTTGTCAATGAGAAAATAATGGCGGGGTAAAGACCCCGCCCCTACATTATGAATTAATAATATCTGTAAAGTGCAACTACTTTACCAAGAATAATAACCTCATTTGTAATGATTGGTTCATAAGCATCATTTTCAGGTTGAAGACGGAAATGACCATTTTCCTTATAAAATCTTTTAACGGTTGCCTCGTCTTCAATCATAGCAACAACAATTTCGCCATTTGATGCATAAGGTGTTTTTTCACAAATCACAATGTCGCCATCAAGAATACCTGCCCAAAGCATACTCTCCCCTCGAACTTTAAGTGCGAAAAGTGATTTATCACGGGACACTCTGCCATTATATGCAATATAACCCTCGATTTGTTCAACTGCAAGAATAGGCATACCTGCAGTAACAGTACCCAAAAGTGGAACACTTGTTACATTTTCTGCCTGACCAAGCACACGGATTGAACGCTTTAACATTGGGTCACGTTCAATATACCCTGCTTCTTCCAAGGCATCAAGGTTTGCCTGAACTGAAGATGTTGAACGAAGGCCAACAGCAGAACCGATTTCACGAACTGATGGTGGAACACCACATTGAGAGCGTTCACACAGGAATTCATAAATTTTTTGTTGTGTATCTGTAATTGGACGCATAAAAATTACTCCTAATTTAAAAATCATTATAAAAAGTCATACTTTTTTCTATATTCTAACACATATTTTTCAAAAAGTAAACATTTGTTCGATATTTTTATTAAAAATTTTTTATTACAAAAAATTCAAAGATTATTTTTTAAATATTAAAAGAATGTTCACCGTTTTTTCATATTTATAGTTTATTATTTAGATGTACTCACAAAGAGTACACATACCCCATCCTCAAACAACCCCTCAGGGCTGTATAGCCCGGAAAACGGACGGCACCGCAACCGTCCGTTTTTTCTTTTTTTGTAACAGGTAAGTTTTTGTATAATATTTACATCTTCGTCCAAAATATAGACGGAGGTGCTTCATTTTGAAAAGTATTAGAAAACAAGAGAGATTTAAAAAGGGAATTTATTCAGTTTGTGCTTTCTCGCTTTGTGTAATTCTTCTTTTATCACTATGGATTTCCAATAAGGATAATCAAAAAACCGATTTGCCGGAAAATTCCACAAGTAACACCGAAACACAAACACAGAAAAATGACGTTCACGTAAATACACCTGTGACAAATGTACCCGACACAAGGGACGAATCCACCACCGAAGAAAAAACAGTTATATCCTTTGTCTTTCCTTTAAATAATAAGGTAACAAAGGCTTTTTCCAATGGCGAGATTGTAAGAAATGCAACAACAGGAGATTGGAAAACTCATAACGGTGTTGATATTTCCGGGAATCAGGGAGACGAGATTCATGCTGTTGGTGATGGGGTGGTAACTGAACTTACTCACCACGAGCTTTGGGGCACAGTTGTGACTATTGACCACCACAATGGATTTATAGCAAAATATTCCGGTTTGCAAAGGGACGAAACAGTTCAACCGGGGGACGAAATCAGTAAAAATCAGAAAATTGGTGTTTTGGGTGAAATTCCCATAGAAAAAGCAGATGGGTTCCATTTGCATTTTGAGTTAACAAAGAACGGAAAATATGTTTCACCTAACACCTATTTGGGAAAAGAAGTAGAAATATAAAAGCAACGGCTACTGCAAATTTGCAATAGCCGTTTATTGTTTTATAAAACTCTCATACCTGCTACAGCTTGTAAAATCCAACGAGCATCAATACTTGTTACCTTTCCGTCACCGTTTACATCGGCATTAGAAAGTTGGATTGCATCAAACGCAATAATATTTGCAGAATAACGCAACACCATACGTGCATCCATAGCAGTTATTTTCTTATCGCCATTAACATCACCCAATATTTCGTCGGGATATTCAGGATTTACTGTCAATGCACCTACAACCACTATTTCTTTTTCACCACAATGGTTACATTCTCGAGATTTTTCACCCTCTGTTGTAGCAGTTGGTATAACTGTAATTTCCCACTCACTAAATTCATGACCCTTTTCAGGAATTTCTACTGAGAACACATCACCGCAAGTGCATTTGTACAATTCACTACCTTTTTCCGTACAGCTTGTCTCTTTTAAAATTTCATTAGCATAAGAATGAATATGAGTTTTTGCATTGAAGTTGATTTTCGCATCGTAAAGTGGACCATTTGACTGTTCAATAGTTATGTTTTCCCACTGTGCCTCACTGCCTGTATAATTTACAGTTGTCAAATTATAACAACCTGTAAATGTATATGCATAAATTCGCTTCAAGCTCTTTGGAATGGTTATATTTGTAAGTGACATACAGTTACTAAAAGCAGCACCATTCATATATGTAACACTTTCAGGAATAACAACAGAGTCAAGATTATTATTGTATGCAAAAACACTACCATAAATTGACGTTACAGTATCAGGAATAACAACTCGTTTCAAGGATGAATTTGTAAACGCATTATCACCAATTATTTTTACTCCCCTTGGAATTTCAAAAACAACATCTGATTTTCCGTTAGGGTATCTTAACAACTCTGTTTTATCCTTATTGTAAAGAACGCCATCAACTGATGTGTAGTTTTCATTTTCACTTGCTACAACAAACTCTTTAAGTGAATTACAAGCAGAAAAGACTCTGTCGCCGATAGTTTCCACGCCTGCAGGAATTTCAACTGTTTCAAGGGCAACACATCCGTTAAATGCAGACATTCCAAGGGACTTAACACCCTTACCGATTTTAAGATTAACAAAAGAACTACACTCACAAAAAGCTCCTTGACCAATAGTTGTTACACTATCAGGGAAAGTGATATCCTTAAGCTTTGCACATTGATAAAAGGCTTCTTTTTCTATTGTTTTTAAACCCTCAGGTAAAACAAGAGTTTCAAGGGAGGAGCAATTTGAAAATGCAGCTTCACCGATGGTTTCAACACTATTACCTAATTCAAGAGTTTGAATATCAGCACAGTAATTGAATGTATCTTTTTCGATAGTCTTAACACCATTACCGATTTTCACGGATTTAAGAGGAACATTATAAAAAGCTCCTTCGCTGATTTTTGTTACACTATCAGGAATGGTAATAGATTGCAGCTTTGTATTTACAAAAGCTCGTTTTCCGATTGTTTTTAAATTTTCATTTAAAGTAATTTCCATCAATGAACCACAACCGGCAAAGGCATAATCACCAATAGTTTCCACCTTCTCACCGAATTCCACAGAAACGAGATATTCAGATGAACGGAAAGCACTATCACCAATCTTTTTAACATCCTTACCCAAAACAACCTTTTCAAGATTACTATTATAGAAAAGGTACGCACCAATACTTATTACACCGTCTCCGATAATAAGATTTTTCATCTGTCCTTCATAAGCAACCCAAGGCGGATTATACATATCCCAAAAACTACCCATATCACCCTCGCCATTAATGGTTAAGGTTTGAGTTTCAGTATCATAAGTCCAAGTAAAATTATCACCAAAATTGCCTTCGGCAGTTTCGGCATAAACCAATGGTAACATTGTAATAACTAAAAGCAAAGATAAAATTATGGCAAAAAGTTTTTTCATATTTTCTACCCACTTTCTTTATACTTATTAATCTCATTATAGCACTATGAAAAAGCATTTACAATTAATGTTTTAACCTAAATATTGAGTCAGTTTTTGTCTATAATGTGCACAAAAAAGACACCTATAATAGATGTCTTTCATTTATCTAATAAGTAATCAATTACAGCCTGTGCTGAACATTCAGGCAGGTCAATTTCAACTGATGGCTCAACCATATTTTCAAGATAGTGAGCATCAGAATTACGAAGATGCTTCATACCCTTTAAAAGCTCGTGTTTTTCTTCGTATTGTGGGATGAAAGCCTTGTGAGTAAACTCAGCAACAGTAAAATTCATTTCGGGGTACATAAATCCCAACACCGATAAGACAGAATAAGATGCTCTGTCCAAATGTGCAGGAAAAACAACGCCATCAAAACGAGAAACCTCTTTTACAACATCGTCAATACTTATTCCCGAAGCAGTTGTCAAAAGAATTTCTTCACTACCTAAAACTCCGTCGAGATGGTCCATTATATACTGATTACCAAAAATGCTCTCATCATTTTTAATTTGTGGCATTGTGCTTTTTACATATTCTGAAAAGTCCAACGCTTTCTGAAGTGTGGGGAAAAGACATACAGTATGAATTTCTTCCGATGTGCAAAGCTCCATTCCGGGCACAACTATAATCCCCGCCTCTTCACCTGCTTTTATTGCAGCAGGACAATTAAGACAGGAGTTGTGGTCCGTTAAGGCAATAATATCATAACCCATAAGTTTTGCCATATTGACAAGATTATACGGTGTCATATCGTTATCGCCACAAGGAGATAAGCAGGAGTGCAGATGAAAATCATACTTTAATTTCATATTGTTTCACCAAGCTTGTTTGCCAAGGTATATGCATTTTCTTCCGAGGATAACACACATACACCTTGCATTTCTGCACGATTTTTAGCATCATCATCTAAAGTTGCATTTTCGCAAAGCACGATACAAGCACAATCAGCAAGTACGGAAACTGCAATAGCATTTATATTTCCCATTACTGTAAACCAACAGTCGCCACCTTGTGCCCTACCCATAACCCAGCTTAAAAGGTCACCACAATATCCACCCGTTACTTCACGGTCAATATCGCCTTCAACAAGAATATTCAGTTCTAATTTTTCTGTTAATTCTCTTACTGTCATTATTTATCCTCTTTATTTTCTGTACGGAATGGTTTTGGCAAAACTGCACCCTCTTTATCTTTCATTGCAAAGATACAGTCGTTTCTGTCCGCCTTACCGATTACAACATCCTCTGCAAAACAATGGCAAGAAGGTGAACCGCACATGCCACAGTCAAGACCCGGTAAGGTGCTTTCAATTTCCTTAATCTCATTCATCTTCTGCATAGCTTCAAAAACATTGTCTGCAAGTTTCCAAGGAGAAGCCTCCAAAGGCTTTTCCCAATACATTTCCCTTGGAACGGTTTCATATTCAAGATGATTACAAGAAACAGGCATATATTTACGGAGTCTTTGAAGTCGTGCTTTTGCAACAAAAGGATTTTCAACGGTCAAAGGTCCGCCTACACAACCACCTGAACAAGCATTAAGCTCGATAAATTCAAGGTCGTTAAGCTTTTCATCTTCTAATTCTTCAAGAACCTTTATAACATTTTCAATACCATCAGCTGCAAGATAACGTTCTCTCAAAATTGCCGCTGACTCACCACCTGACGAAGCCCAGCTGACGCCGATAATACCTGAATCACTTAAATCTTCAAGCTCAATGATTTTATCCATCTGCTGAACTAAAACGGGATAAATATCCTTAATAGCAAGAACACCATTTATGTTTGATTTGCCATTACAGATTGGCTGTTTAATTGAAGAAATTTTTGCAGTACACGGAGTTATGAAAAACACGCCGATATCTTCATCCGGAAGACCTGTTTCTTCCATTGCCTTAATTCGAGCAAGACGTGCTGCCTCTTCCATTGGTGCGTTCAAATCAAGAACATTTTCAATAAGGTTAGGGAAACGGACTCTAATCAGTCGTACAACAGCAGGACAAGCCGATGAAATCACAGGCTTTTTCACCTTATTCATAGAAATAATAAGTCGGGTTGCCTCACTAACCAATTCTGCACCCTTTGAAACCTCAAACACATCGTCAAAGCCCATTCTTTTAAGACCTGTCAACACATAATCAGGGTCGTCAAGATTATTGAACTGACCATAAAGAGATGGTGCAGGCACAGCAATTCTGTATTTATAATCAAGAATTTCATTCAGAGAATATCTTTCAGCATATTTTGCGTGGTGTGGACAAATTCTTATGCACTCGCCACAGTCAACACATCGTTCTGAAATAATATACGCCTTTCCGTTACGTACACGGATGGCATTTGTAGGGCAACGTTTAAGACAACTAACGCAACCCTTACATTTATCCGCATCAAGACGCACGGAGTGGAAATAAGTTTCGTTCATTTCTGTTTCTCCAATCAATTAATAGAGACATTAATATTTATGAGGTGATTACCTTTAAGTACATTGTAGTACCCACACCCACAGTTGAATCAATTTTCATTTCGTCGGTGTATTTTTTAATATTAGGCAGACCCATTCCTGCACCAAATCCCAAAGAACGCACATTATCGGGAGCGGTTGAATAGCCCTCCTTCATAGCGAGAGCAACGTCAGGAATGCCGGGGCCTTGGTCAGTTAACACCATAGAGATACTTTCCGGAGAAATTTCAACATCAATTTCTCCACCACCCGCATGAATTACAAGATTGATTTCTGCCTCATAAAGAGCAATAACAACTTTTCTTATAATCTCAGGATTAAATCCCAAATCTTTAAGTGTCTTTTTTACTGAACCCGAAGCCTCGCCTGCACGAGTGAAGTCATCACCCGGAACGGTAAAATGAAGCTTAAAGTTATTCATATCATTGCTCCTCCACGAAGACCTTTTTCATAAAGCATACCGCAAGCAGTAAACATTGGTTGCTTTGTTGTCATAAGAACAATATCTCTATCCTTTGCTAAATCAATAATATTCTGGTCCGGTTGTTTACCACGAACAAACACAATACAATGCATATCCATCATCTCAGCAGTTCTTACAACCTGTGGATTAACAAGACCTGAAAGAAGCACCGCTTGTTCCTTAACATAAGCTAAAACATCGCTCATCATATCACTACCGCAAGCAGCAAAAACCTCACGGTCCATAAGGTCTTCCCCACAGATAACTTCTGCACCAAGAATTTCTTTAATTTCATATACTTTCATAATTTTTCCTCCCGACTACTGTCAGATATATAAAAATTATACACTAAATCTAAACCCAATACAATGAGCCACTTTACCGAATTATATTCACTTTATTTGTGAATAATGAGCAAGAAAAAAACGGTGAAACCGAAGTTTCACCGTAATTCGTTTAAATATTCAAATTAATATTTGAAGTTTGTGTACTTAGCATTCATTTCTGCAGCACCTGTACCTGTTGCTGATGGAATAGCAAGCTTGATTTTAAGTGTTGCTTCGAATGTGTACTTGTATTCAAGGCTTGTAAGGTTGCCGTTTTCAATTACAGCTGTAATAAGAATGTTCTTATATGTTGCTGATGATTCAGCAGGAACAACCTTAACTGCATCGCCAACTGCACCTGCGATACTTGAGTTAACTTCATCAAATGTGATGTAGTCGTTAGATGCGTGTCCCCATGCACTGTTTGCATCAGGAGTTACTGTGTTCTTAATCTGAACCTGATATTTGTTACCAGATACCTGGAATGACTGGATATCAGCTTCTGTAAGAGTCATAGCCTTAATCATATATTTTGCATCAAAGCCTTCACCCTTACCGTTCTTAACCTCACCGCTGATTGGCTTATCCTTAATACCAAGGAAACCACCAACAACTGAGTTAAGAGAAGCGTTTTCATCTACACCCTTAATGATTTTATCAAGAGCACTTGTAAGTGAACCAACATCAATGTTCTTTGTGAACTTAGCTGTTCTTTCGAATGAATATGAAGCTTTAGCAGCCTTTGCTGTTGCTTCGTTAAGAGCTTTTGCTACATCTGCCTTTGTTGCAGCTGCTGGAGCGTTGCTTTCGCCACCTGGAGTTGTTGTTTCTCCGCCTGGAGTTGTTTCGCCACCTGGAGTTGTTTCGCCACCCTGTGGGTCTTCTGGGAACATGCTTTCTCCGCCTTCTGGGTCTGTTGTTTCTCCACCTGGAGTTGTTGTCTGTCCGTTCTGTACAGGTGCGTTTACGCCTGCTTCTTCAACTGCTTTCTTAGCTGCTGTCTGACCAAGTACAAATGTACCTGCTGCAAGAGCAAGAGCAAGAACGATTGCCCAGAATTTTGTCCAACCTTTTGATGATTTTTCTTTTTTCATTGCCTTAATTTCTGCCTGTTCAGGGCTTAAAGGCTTCTTCTGTTTTGCCATATTTAAGTTCTCCTTTCAAAAATTAAGCAAATGTGTAAGTGCATTCCATTTTGCCAGCACCCTTACCATCAATGTTAGCAACTAATGCTTTGAGCTTAAGTGAGTTAACTGTCATTGTGTATGAAATTTTTACACTCTTAAGTGCATTGTTTTCTACAACTGCAGTAACAAGGATTGCTGTAAAGTCAACGTCAAGGCTATTGATTGTAACAAGGTTAGAAAGTGAACCAAGACCATCTGCAACACCCTTTGATACTTCGTCCTTTGTGATGAAGTCATTTGTTACGTGGTTAAGTGCGTTGCCACCATCCTTTTGTGGGCTCTTACATGCATTAAGCTGTACCATGTATGTGTTGCCCTTTACCTGCATTGCTTTAATGTCAGCTTCTGCAAGTGAGAAACCTTTAAGAAGGTATTTTTCATCGTTCATTTTGCCTTCTGAAGGAAGTTTGCCACCCTTAACATCGCCTTCCCAAGCAGGGTCAGTTTCTTTACCAGAAATTCCAAGGAATCCACCAACAACCGAATCAAGGTTAGCATTTGGGTCAACTCTCTGGATAACACCGTTAAGTGTGTCTGTTGCACTACCTACATCAAGAGGACTTGTGTACCAGCATTTTCTTGCCCATTTGTAATCGCCTTTAGCAGCTTTTGCTGTTACTTCGTTGAGAAGCTTCGCAACGTCTGCTTTTGTTGCTGCTGCAGGAGCATTGCCTTCTCCGCCGTCTGGAGTTGTTGCATCTCCGCCGTCAGGAGTTGTTGCGTCGTCTGAAGGTGTCTGGTCGTCAAACAATACGTCGTCATCACTTGGAGTTGATGAACCACCATCAGGAGTTGTTGCGTTGCCACCCTGAACTGCTGCGTTGCCGCCACCAAGAATCATTGATGGAAGTGTGAATGCAACAGAAACGAGAGAATATGCAACTACAAGTGCAAGGAATACTGCCAATGCCTTTGTAAATGTTCCGAAGAATAATTTGCTTTTTGCTTCTTTCTTAGCAATCTTAGCCTTTACTTCTTCGGGTGTTAAATTCTTTTTAGCCATAATAGGGCTCCCCTTTCATGTTATATGTAACATATACATGCTAAATGTACTACAAAAAATTAAAATTGTCAACCAAAATTTATAGTTTTGTAATAATCTTTTCATAAATTCGGCTTATTGGCAGACCAACAACATTAAAATAGTCTCCCTCTATGCCACGGATAAATTTTGATGCCAAACCTTGTATTCCGTAAGCACCTGCTTTGTCATAAGGTTCATCGCTATTAATATAGGTATATATTTCCTCGTCCGTTAGGGGTAAAAATTCAACCTTTGTTTCCTCTGCAAAGGTTATTGAAACGCCATTTCCTATTGCACAAACACCTGTGAAAACGGAATGCACTCTACCTGAAAGAGATTTAATCATATTGTAGGCATCATCCTTATCCTTTGGTTTCCCGAGAATTCTGTCATCAAGTACAACAACTGTATCTGCACCAAGGACAAGCTCATCATCTGCTCTCTCAACTGCCATAGCCTTTCTTGCTGCAAGGAATACAACTGCGTCCTGTGGCTTTGTGCCTTCAGGAATTGTTTCATCTGCGTCAGCAACTCTTACTGTGAAATCTATACCCGCATTTTTCAAAATTTCGCTTCGCCTTGGGGATTTTGATGCTAAAACAAGTTTCATATCTTACCCTCATTTTTAAGTTGGTTTATTTTCAAAATCATTGTCTGGGTTTTACTGTCACGAATCTCACCATTCATAACCATTTTTACTGCATCTTTAAGTGAAATTTTGTAAACCTCTAAGAATTCGTCTTCATCTGGATTTTGCTCGCCGAATTCAAGGTCAGTAGCAAGATACATATGGATAATCTCCCCACAATAACCCGGTGTAGGATAGAGTTTTCCAAGACTCATATATTTATTGGCAGTTGCACCTGTTTCTTCCTTTAACTCTCTTTTACCTGCCTCAAATGGGTCCTCACCTTTTTCAAGTTTTCCTGCAGGTAATTCCGTAACGATTTCCATATAAGGATAACGAAATTGCTTTACAAAATAGAGATTGTACTCATTGTCAAGCGGTGCTACACAAACGCCACCATTATGCTCAACGATTTCTCTTTTTGCTGTTGTGCCGTTTGGAAGAAGTGCATCATCAACACGAAGATTAACTATTTTGCCTTGAAACTTATATTCAAAACTAATTTGCTTTTCTGTTAAATCCATAACTCACACTCCGTATTTCTTAACCAAATCTTTATAGTGTCTGCCCTTTTCTTCAAAGTTTTTGTACTCGTTATAGCTTGATGCTGCAGGGGACAAAATGCAAACACCATCTTTTTTAGTATTTTCATAGGCAGCTTTTACTGCTTCTTCAAGATTTTCAGCTTTAATAAGTTTTTTCTTTGTGCCATTATTGAGCATCATATCAATAATCTTGTGACCCGTTGTCTTTGTGCCGATAATCGTACTCAATTCACTGTTTTCAAGGTCAACTGCGAAATCTGTATAGTCAATTCCTCTGTCCTTGCCACCGATTATAAGTGTATTTGCCTTAATGGCATTAACTGCACACATAACAGCGTGTGGAATTGTAGCAATGCAGTCATTATAAAATGTTATACCATTATATATACCTATATTTTCCATTCTGTGTTCAATGCCTTCGTAATCATCAATAGCTTTTTTAGCTTGTTCAGCAGTTACACCAAACTTTGATGCAGCAGTAAAGGCATAAAGCACATCGTGTCGATTATGTTCACCTGCAAGGTGAATGTTTTCAATTTCAAACGTAAGAAAATCGTCTTTCTTAACAGCAATAGTATTTGATTTTACTGTATTCAAATCAAGATAAGGTCCAAGCCCTTGAGTGCCGTTATATATAAAGGTATCATTTTCATTCTGATGGCGGACAATGTTGAGTTTCGAATTAACATACCCTGTCATTCCACCCTTATAATGTTCAAGGTGTTCTTCATAAATATTTGTAAGAATTGAAACATCGGGTGAATTTCTTGTGAATTCAAGCTGGTGTGATGACATTTCAATAACTGCGATTTTATCTTCAGTCATCTCCTCAATATAGTCCAAAACAGGAAGCCCCATATTGCCCATAAGCTCGCAATCCACACCGCCTGCACAAAGCATTTTATATGTGAGTGTTGAGGTGGTCGTCTTACCCTTTGAGCCTGTTACACCGATTTTCTTGCAGGGTGCAAATTTCAAGAATAAATCTGTCTGACAAGTTACATAAGTACCATCAGGAATATCCACACTCACAAATGAAATACCGGGACTTTTCATAACAACATCAAATTTGCCTATATGTGAAAGATAATCTTCTCCACAGTAATATTCAACCTTGTTATCATCAATGTTCTGTTCTCTGCCATCACCTATTGCAAGTAATTTTTCAGGCAGGTACTTTCTTATGTAATTATATGTGCTTCTACCCTCTCTGCCAAAGCCGAGAATGAGCACACTTTTATCCTTTAAAAATTCAATAATTGGGGGTAACATTTTTATTTCCTCCTTTATTCGCATACATATTTATTATACATTCGTAAAAATGAAAAATCAACAGAAAACCGTCTTTTATAGGAGTTTAAAATGGGGTTTGTCAGGGAAATGCAAAATGCAAAACGTAAAGTGCAAAATGTCGGAACTGCGTTGCGATTATAATTTGACATATTTGCAGGCGTGGAAGCCTGCCACTACGCGACCCCGACAAATTATGATTTTTACGTGCAACATCTAGAAATGCTTTAAAGTAATAAAATATATTTTAAAAAGTTTCAAAAACATAGTTGCATTGTTTGGGCAATTATGCTACAATTCTTTTAACGTGCTGAAAAATTCTATATATTTTTCACATAAATAGGCATCTTAGGAAAGGGAGGCACGCTTTTATGAAAGCTTATACCTCAAATAACATCAGAAATATTGCTGTGTTAGGTCACGGCGGAAAAGGAAAAACTACTCTTTGTGAAGCAATGCTTTATTTAGCAGGTGCTACTGACAGACTCGGTAAAGTTGCAGACGGAAATACAGTTCTCGACTTCGACGCAGAAGAAAAGAGAAGAAAGTCTTCAGTTTCATCAGCAATGGCTGCTATTGAATGGGATAACACAAAGTTAAATATTATTGACGCTCCCGGTCTTTTTGACTTTGAGAATGGTAGTGCAGAAGCAGTTCGTGCAGCAGAAGCAGTTCTTATCGTTACAAGTGCAGGTTCAGGCGTTGACGTTGGTACTGAAAAAGCATTTAAGGCTGCAGAAAAACGTGGTCTTGCAAAATTCTTCGCTATTACAAAGACTGACTCTGACCACAGAAGCTTCTACAAAACATTTGAAGCACTTAAAGAAGTTTACGGCAACAAGCTTTGCCCAACAATCATTCCTTATATGGAAGGTAATGTTACAAAGTCATACGTTAACCTTATGACAGGTATGGCTTATGAATATGACGCAGACGGTAAGGCAACAAAGGTTGCTATGCCTAATGACCCTGTTATCGAAGAAATGACATCTGCATTTATGGAAGCAGTTGCTACAACTGACGACGGGCTTATGGAAAAATTCTTCGAAGGCGAAACATTCACTCCTGACGAAATCCTTAAGGGTCTTTGCACAGGTATTTTTGACGGTTCAATCTACCCTGTTTATGCAGTTGCAGGTCTTACAGGTGCAGGTGTTGACCAGCTTCTTTATAACCTTGCTTGGTCAGTTCCAGGTGCTTTCGGTTATGCAGGTGAAACAGCAAAGAACGAAGCAGGTGATGATGTTATTCTTCCTTGCGACATCAATGGACCACTTGCAGCAGTTTGCTTTAAGACAGTTGCTGACCCATTCGTAGGTAAAATGTCATTCTTCAAGGTTGTTTCCGGTAAACTCACTCCTGATACTCAGGCTTACAATGTTCGTACAGGCGAAATTGAAAAGATGGGTAAATTTGTTACTGTTAAGGGTGGTAAACAGGAAGACGCTAAAGAAATTATTGCTGGTGATATCGGTGTTGTTACAAAGCTCGCAGGAGTTAAGACAGGTGACACACTTTGTGATGCAAAGAACATCGTAATTCTCGATGGCGTTGATGCTCCAAAGGCTTGTCTTTCAATGGCAGTTAACGTTCGCAAAAAGGGTGAAGAAGAAAAGGTTGCTCAGGGACTTTTCAGACTTATGGAAGAAGACCCATCAATCACATTCACAATCAATAAAGAAACAAAAGAACAAGTTCTTTCAGGTATGGGTGAACAACACCTTGATGTTATCGTTTCTAAACTTAAGAACAAGTTTGGCGTAGAAGTTGACCTTAGTGTTCCAAAGGTAGCTTACAGAGAAACAATTCGTAAATCTGCAGAAGCACAGGGTAAACACAAGAAACAGTCAGGTGGTCATGGTCAGTTCGGTGACGTACATATTCGCTTTGAGCCTTGCGATAGTGACGAACTTGTATTTGCAGAAGAAGTTTTCGGTGGTGCAGTTCCAAAGAACTTCTTCCCTGCAGTTGAAAAGGGACTTAAAGACTGCGTTCTTAAGGGCGTTCTTGCAGGATACCCAATGGTAGGTCTTAAAGCTACTCTTTATGATGGTTCTTACCATCCGGTTGACTCATCAGAAATGGCATTCAAGATGGCTGCTTCTCTTGCTTACAAGGCAGGTATTCCAAAGGCAGACCCAACAATTCTCGAACCTGTTGGTACTCTCGTTGCTCTTATGCCTGATGACAACCTTGGTGATATTATGGGCGACATCACAAAACGTCGTGGTAGAGTTCTCGGTATGGGACCTGCTGATGAACCAAGAATGCAGGAACTTACAGCTGAAGTTCCAATGGCAGAAATGGGTGACTTCACAACAGTTCTCCGTTCAGTAACAGCAGGACGTGGCTCATTCTCATTTGAGTTCACTCGTTATGAACAAGCTCCACAGAACATCGTTGAAAAGGTTATTGCAGAAGCAAAAGTTGACGAAGAATAATAAAAAAATTGTCCCTATGGAATTCCATAGGGACTTTTTATGGCCAAAAATGATAAAGCATTTTACCGATTATAATTTATACGAAAAATGGTGGAGATTTTTTATTCCCCACCATTAATATTCATTTTATATCATTCTTAAAAGTTCAACAAGAATTACCCAGCATCTCAAGCTTTTGAGTCTGAAAATCACTCTATCAAGGAATGCAACAAGTCCTTTTGGAGTTTCAAAATCCTGTTTTTCTCCACCGTCTTCAATAACAAGTGCTTGTGTAAGACACATTCCACCTTCACCGAAAACTTCAGCTCTTACATATTGGAAATCTTCAACGCCTTCAATGTTGTCAAGATTAATTGTCACGTCGTTTGCACCGATTTCACTCTTATAAATAACCTTACCGTTTGCGATAAACTGAACTGTTTGAGCATTATCAGCACTTACTGTAACCTTATGTCCGTCAACTGCAACCTTTGTGAAAACAGGATATGGAATATCAGTATTTTTCACATCAAAGCCTTCTGCAGGACCAATAATATCGTTGCCCTTAGGAAGGTTTCTTGTCACCATAAATGATGCACCTGACTGCATAGTTTCCTTGATGTTTTCAACATTGTTTTCTTTCATCATATAGATATTAAAAGAACTATCAATGTTATTTACTGTATGAGCATCCGTATTACTGAAACCAATAACATTTTTACCATAAGGAAGCGTGTACATCAAAAGATTATCCCAAAGAATTCTATCAAAAGGAGTAACGCTATTTGTTTCATTGAAAACTTCAATGCCGAGGCATGAATCATATTTAAGAAGAATGTCGCCAAAGAATTTAATGTTTTCTTCGTCACTTACCTGTGCAATATCATTAGAGCTTTCCAACCAGTCGCCAGGGTGATTGATAATTGAAAGACCACCGTTTTCTTCTGTAAAGGCTACGGCTTTTTCAAAGTCATTTTCTCTGCCACCGAAACCATTGCCTACATCTTCAGGCAAGAAAAATGCGTTAACATGGTTCTTTGTAAGCGTAAGGTTATTAAGTTCATTTGCACCGACAACACAAGTCATACCTTTACCACGAACAGTACCGTCTGCAGTAGGATATGTACCTGTTGTGATACCTTCAAATTCTTCATCTGTAAGATGTGCAACGGGATAACCCAAAAGTTTCTGATATGAATAAAGCAATACCTTTTTTGGTGCTCTGTTCCATTCAACACCTGTTACACCGTGGTCAGCATTTGCTAAAAAGTCATAATCACGATTGTAATATTCCTTAACCATTGTAGCAAGGTCAACATTTCCATCGCTATAAGTTGTGTGAGAATGAAGTGAGCCTTTATATGCACCCCAAGCACCTTCGCCTTCCCATACAACATCACTATAAGGTGACACTATCACATAATCACCTGTAGTCTCTGCTGCAAAGCCCGTAACAGCAAGGCAAGGAAGAAGACAAAGCGTTACGCAAAGAATAATTGAAATAATTTTTTTCATAAATAATCCCTCCATGTGACAATTATACAACATTCACATCCAAAATTCAACTAAAAAAGGCAGAGTTAAAAACTCTGCCCCATTTTTATTCACTTTTCTTTATTTGTTTTACAACCTGATTTCCGTAAACCGCTGTGCCCGTAACTAACACACCCTGCACTATGCTTTCAGGGGATAATCCTAAAATCGCTATTGCACCAAGGATACCGAAAAACAAAAGGATGAACGGAATGTATTTATCGGGTATTTTCTCTGTGTTTTTGATTATTGCACCAATTATATTAAGTACAGGAATCAGCAAAAGTGCATTTTCTGTTATAAATTCTATCATAAATTCACCTCATATAATTATACTTACCAAAGCACCACAAATAGCACTAATCATAGCCACAACAAGTTTATCCCATAACCAACCCGGTCTTCTCTTAAGTGCTTCAATGCTTTCTTTTAATTCTCCAAGGGTTACAAGCATACTGTCAAGCTTTGTGACACTCTGCACCTGAGTTAATGTTACCTCATTTACCTTCTTGTAAAGAATTTTTATATCTTCTTCAACAGCATCAAGTCTGTGATTTAAAATCTCAACATCAGTCATATCTTACCCCATTTCAGTTTTCTTCACAAAACCTGTAACATTATCTCCAATAGGCTTTCTGCCAACCTTTGAGGCTGAATTCGTCACCCTCATTCTACCATTTATAACTTTTCCGTCATAGATATAATACTCACCAGTTACTTTTGCCGTGAATTTCTTGATTGTTGCTGTGGTATATAACTCGGCATCATTAAGGTTGATTTTAGCACCTGCTGAGTAGTCCTTTTTTTCAGGCTTTACAGGTTTACCTGCCTGTGGCTTTGAAAATCCGTTAAGACCATTGTATTTCATAATTGACGGATAATGCTTATATGACTCGTTCAAATCAACATAGCCCTGAATTCCTGCCACTTTGCCTTTTGAGCTCTTTTGCCACAAGCCATAAGTCTTTTCAAAGGTTGGTTTTGTCGTCCATTGAGCAAGCCAGATATCATATCTGTTAAAAATCTCGTCTGTAAAGTAATTGTCCAACCAATGCTTATTAGCATAAATGCATACATAATACCCATAGCCTTCCATTCTCTCACAAAACGCTTTTGCAATTTCGGAAATTCTTTCTCGCCCAAAGTTGGCAACACTCGATTCTTCCATATCGTAGGCAATAGGATATTCAAATGTTTTCCCCTTGATTACAGAATAACAGAAGTCTGCCTCTTTAATTGCTTCAGCAACAGTACGAGCATAGGAATAATGATAAGCACCCACAGGAATTCGAACTTTTGTTGCATTTTCATAATTGGTTTCAAACATAATATCTGCATTACCTTCGCTCCATCCAAATGACGAACGAATCATTGCGAACTCTACACCATCACTTTTGACAAGGGGCCAATCTATTCTCCCCTGCCATTTTGAAACGTCAATTCCTTTATACACTGACATATCACGCTCTCCTTTCTTATTATACAACTACACCAAGGCTGTTAAATGCCTTGACCATAATATCAATCAACTTGTTAATATCTCTGTTATATTTACATTCAAGCATCACACCCGATGCCATTGGAACAATGGAAAACTTTTCGTCACCCATAGTTGAAACACTTACTGTGCCGTCGGAATTAGGCTGATAAACTTGAATTCCCCGACTTTCTTCAAAATCCGTAACCGTTGTGCCCATTTCTACCTGAATATTTTTGAAGGAAGCAGAGTCACCATTACCCTTTTCGGAATTACTGCTTGAATAAAAAGTTATTATATCCACATCCTTTTGAGGTGTAAATGTCAGGGATTGCCGTGCACCCCTTTTCATCTGCCCAATAGCAAATTGATTTTTCGTGTTATAAAGAAGACAGGTTTCTGCATCTGTATCCGTTGACTCCACGTCAGCACTAATTGTGTATGTAATTCCTGCTATTAACTTACAATTTAATTGAACTGACAGATATCTTTCTGCCACTGCCACATCTCCGTTACACCAGAGATTTTTTCCTTCTTTTCTTATTTCAATGGTGGAAAAATCTGATATATGGGGCATATAATCCGTTGGTGTTCCACCCAACTCAACTTGAATATCATAATAGCATCCGGCAGTGATATTGCCTGAGCGTATATGAATTTTCTCAATCGGATTTTCTTTTGTTGCTACAAAGGCTTTGAAGTGCAACTCCGTTGTGATGTCCTTATCAAATATATAGCCGGCACTTCCATCCTTGTAATATACAGCCACACGCCATACGCTTGTACTATATTCAAGGTCCTCGCTCTTCTTTAAGCTAATAACTATGGTTTTCGTTATATTAACGTTTTGAATATAACTATAAGGTTCTGCCTCAAGAGTGCTTTTTCCTTCCCATAAATTCTTGTTTTTCAAGGCAACATCTACAATATGGTCTATGGGTGATGCATCATCTATTGTGACAATCTTTCCTTCCCTGTATCCGCTAATTGCATTAGAAAAGGACTTATTTGCATAAGAAAGGGAAACTTCACCGATGTCACCCTTGTCGCCCTTATCACCTTTGTCACCTTTAAGCCCCTTATCTCCCCTAAATGAGCCGGAACGAATGGCTTCCAATAATGCGTTAATTGAAAAATCGTTCACCTTTGCAAGAGAATTATCTGTATCAGGTGAAAAATCAAAAGAAAGGCAGAACTTTCTTGGCTTGATAACCTGAACCGTGTTTCCGTCACCATCAATTTTTACAATATTGAAATGACATTCAACCGCCTTAAGTGAACTCATAGTTACGGGAATAAGATAACTTACTGTATTGTCAATTTTATTAAGTTCAAGATAATCTGTTCTGACTTTTGTTCCCATAACTGAGCGATATTCAATGTAATAACGATAATCGTTCACATAATTTTCATCTATTTTAAATTGCAATTCAGTTGCATTATGTTCCCACATAACACCTGCATTTTCGGATGTTTCTTCTTGGATATCGGGACCTATATCAATAGAAATTATTCTCTTTTCCATTAATTTTCTCCTTTGTAATAATTTTTTAATTGGTCTGCTGTTTGAGAGAGTTCATTTTTTATCTCATAAAATTTATTTAAATTACTTTGCAACTGTCTAACAGCATCCAAATCCCCCGACTCTTTTGCTCGTTTTATATCTGCCTTGCATTTATCAATGAAGAATTGCTGCAGCTGAGCATTCCTCTCATATTCACGTCCTAATTCTTTTAAGGATATTGTTTCAGCTTTCAAAAAATTCCCCCTTGCCATTTAAAAAGCTTAAAAAATCCCCCTTTGTAGGAGGACACTCGTTGTTATAGAAAACTACATATTTTAAATGCGTATTCATTTTTTCTTTTATGACATCAACTGCACGGTAAAAGCCCGAGCGTGACAAGTTATACTTCCTTGCAATTTCTTCAACAAGAAGATTATTGCACCAATAGTCCTCTGCAATATTCCGTTCAAAATCGGTCAGTTCATTATTCATAACCGACCTTACAGTATCAATCATTCTCTGTTTCTTTTTGTAAACAAGATATTTTATTCCCTTGTTCACCGAAGCTTTGTCCATAAACTCCAAATCTTCCGTGAGAAAAAGATAGTCATCCATAGAAAGTTCAAGTATCTTCTCATTGTTTATCGTAGTAAAACCTCCCCTTTTGAGAAAAAGAAAAACGCATATATTTTTCATATACACGTTTTATCGAACATTTGTTCGCCTTGCAATTATTATTGTAGCCACTTTTTATTAAATTGTCAAGAGAAAATTAAAAATATCCACAAAGTCCTCGTTTAAAATCGCAATCAGTAAGTATAAAAATAAAAAAAGACGGAAGCGTTAACTTCCGTCTAATTTTTTTGTTAAGTTCTACTGATTATTCAGCATCCTTTTTTCTTGTAAGAACAAGAGCTGCACCAGCAACAAGAGCAACAGCACCTACAGCGATGAGAGAATTGTCACCCAATTCTGGAACATCTTCAACGAATTCTGTAGTTGTTTCTGTTGTTGTAGTTGTTGTTGTTTTGAAGCAGTAATCTGATGTGCCATCACCGAAAAGTGATGCTACGAGGTCACCGATTACACCGAAGATTGATTCGAAAATGCTTCCGAGTGTTGCTTCAAGTGGGCTAACTACGTCTTCAGGAAGGAAATCAGGAAGAACAGGAGCATCTGTAAAGCCTAAGAAATCCTTTACGATTGCGAACACTGCTTCTGAACCAACTGCAAATGAAGCTGCTTCAAGAGCATTCATTGCAACATCCTGGTCAACTACGCCATTTCTTACGTCAGCAACTACTTCAGCAGCAACATCCACTGGGTCTGCTTCTGTTTCAGTAAGAAGTTCTGTGTAATATGCAGTCCAAGCTGCTGTGTCTGCTGCGTCTACAGGTTTCTCAGCTGCGAAAACTGAAACGCTCATTACAAGAACCATTGCTAATGCAAGAATAACTGCAAGAGTCTTTTTCATGAAAATCATTTTCCTTTCGTAAATTAATTTTTGCAAAAATTAGGCATAAAGCCTCATTTACTCGTTCATTATATCTAAAATCAAAATAAAAGTCAATAATTTTCTTGCAAAATTCCTCATTTTTGGAAATGTTGAACATTTTCTATTACAAGTGGATATTATTGTTGTGTTTTATTGTACTCATTTATGAAAAAATATTCATACAGGAGGTGTTAATATGTTTTTTAGCAAGCAGAAAAAGAAGGAAAAGAAGGAAGAAACAAGAAAAAAGATTGAAAAATTAAGCGAAGAAGTCTCAGAAATCTGGAATGGAAAAGAAAATACAAAGCAATTTGACGTAAACGGAAGCTACACGGGAAATCCCGAGGGTTTTTCCGTACCGGTACAAGATGCAGACGACCTTTAATAAATGTAAATTTTTGGTTGTTACAGTTTACAAAGCTTTTTGAATAAAAAATGGCGGGGTGAAAGCCCCGCCTGTTGTTTAGCTTATTAAGTTGTAATTATTCTTTTTCGCCAAGGTCGGTAAGAGATGTTGCAAGACCTGCATGTTCCTGAGTTTCTCTTGCAAAGACAATGAGCATTGGAATTCCCACTTTCGTTCGTGTCTTACCACCAATATAAGTATCGGTGCTGACAACTTCCCAACCGTGTTTTGCCATATCATTCATTTTTGCCTCTGCCTCATTGAGTTTTACTTCTAATATTTTATATTCTTTCTGCATGGAAGTTATCTCCTTTATTTTACATTTGTATAGAGTATTGTATGTGGAGTTTTCGAGCTGCAAATCAAACTATCTCATTTGTATTTAAGCGTAATTATATTTATAAGAATAACACGAGTTCAAATAACCGTCAATAAGGTTTTTATGATTTTTTTGCAAAAATAAGACCGCCGAAAATTCGACGGTCAAAATTTCCTGTGTATTTATTATTTGTCTTCTTTATCCTTTTTATTTGATTTTGAGAAGATTTTATTAAGGAGAGTTGTAATAGCAATAAGCACACCCATAACAATGATGATACCAGCCATACCCATTCCCATATAGTAAAGATTGTCAACAAAGGCCATTGGGTTAAAATCAGCAAAGCTGAAAGCCATAAATGTAATAAATAAGTTCTGTAACATTTAGCACACTCTCCTTACATAAAGAAATTGAGGATGAGACCACCTGCAATAACAGATGCAATCTGACCTGAAACGTTTACACCGATTGAATGCATTAAAAGGAAGTTCTGTGGGTCCTCTTGGAGTCCCATCTTATGAACGATACGACCTGACATAGGGAATGCTGAAATACCAGCAGCACCAATCATTGGGTTAATCTTTTTGCCCTTTGGAAGGAAGATGTTAAGAATCTTTGCAAACATAACGCCACCAGCGGTGTCGAATACGAATGCGAAAAGTCCGAGACCGAGAATGAGAAGTGTATCAGGAGCAAGGAAAGATTCATAGTGCATCTTTGTTGCGATTGTAATACCAAGGAAGATTGTGATAAGGTTTGCAAGAACCTTTTGTGCTGTTTCTGAAAGAGAATTAAGCACACCACATTCACGGATAAGGTTACCGAACATAAGGAAACCTACAAGTGAAACTGAAGCAGGAGCTACAAGACCTGCAACGATTGTAATGATAATTGGGAAAAGAATTCTTGTTGTCTTCTTAACCTCTGTCTGTGTATAAGGCATACGAATCATACGCTCTTTTTTAGTTGTAAGAAGTTTGATAACAGGTGGCTGAATAATCGGAACAAGAGCCATATATGAATATGCAGCAACCATAATAGCACCGAGATATTCAGAGTTAAGCTTATTAGCAACAACGATTGAAGTAGGACCATCAGCTGCACCGATAATTGCGATTGAAGCTGCGTCGTTGATTGGGAAGAACATTGATGCCATACAAAGTGTGAAGAAAATACCAAACTGAGCAGCAGCACCAAAAATCATAAGTTTTGGATTGGAAAGAAGTGGTCCGAAGTCAATCATCGCACCGATACCGATGAAAAGGATAAGTGGGAAAAGCTCGTTTGCGATACCCGCATCAAAAAGTACTGACAAAGCACCTTCCTGCTCCTCACCGTTTTCGAGAATTTGTGTGATTGCGCCTGAGAATGGGAGATTAACAAGGATTGCACCAAAGCCCATTGGAAGTAAAAGTGTTGGTTCCATTTCCTTTTTAATTGCAAGGAAAATAAGAAGTCCGCCAATAGCCCACATAATAAGCATTTTAGGGTCAAAATGGTTTATCATATCGCTGAAAAGCAAGTCTTTGAAACTGTTGAGTAATGCCATATTTTTCTTCTCCTTTATTTTTTGCTTTTCAATGGAATAGATTCAGTTAAAACAAGCCCCAAACTACTCCATTATAATCACTATTTTATCATATTTTTTAATCTTTTCAATAGAAATAATCAACAAAAGAAGACTAACCGATTGAAAAAATAATGTTCAAGTGATATAATCGACACATTCTGCATATGGATGTGAAAATAATGTTCGGTTTAGGAACCATAATCAATACTCTTGCCGTCATTGTGGGCGGTCTTGTAGGATTACTTTTTAAAAAAGGTATTAGTGAAAGATACGAGAAAACACTTATGTCCGCTTGTGGTGTAGCAACGATTTTTATCGGTGTTACAGGCACTTTGCAAGGAATGTTGACCTTTGTTGACGGAAAAGTTGAAACGCAAGGCACAATGCTTTTGATTTTTTCACTTGTTATTGGTGGACTTATCGGCGAATTTATCAACATAGAAAAGCGAATGGACGGATTGGGTGAAAAACTCAAAAAAATGCTCCACGCTGAAAAAGACAACAAGTTTGTTGATGGTTTTGTAAACACCTCTCTTATAATCTGTGTTGGGGCTATGGCTATTGTAGGCTCAATTCAAGACGGACTTACCGGGGATTATTCAATGCTGGTTGCAAAAGCTATTCTTGACCTTGTAATTGTTGTTATTATGACATCAACCTATGGTCTTGGTGCAATTTGCTCAGCTATTGCGATTTTCGTATATCAAGGTATAATTACCCTACTCGGTCACTTTGCCGGAAATATTATAAGCGATGTGCTGATAGGTTATCTTTCATATATCGGCTCTGCACTTATATTCTGCGTTGGCATCAACATTACTTTCGGAAAGAAAATTAGGGTCGGCAATCTCTTACCTGCTTTGTTAATACCAGTTTTTCATGTTGTGGGTCAGGTTTTAATTGCAAAAGTAAATTTTCAATAGTATATTAAATTCTAAAAAATACTTGATTTTATTATATTTATATGGTATTATTCTTTATGGTAAGAATATTCGTGTTGACAGAGAGTGGGGCGACCCGCTCTCTTAAACTTATATGGATGTTTTTCCAATTACAATTTAATATTTTTTAGGAGGTTCTATGAAAAAGAACACAGCTTCCGTAGTATGGGATATTGCAAAGCCCATCGCAGACGAATTAGGTCTTATTCTTTGGGATGTTAAATTCGTTAAAGAAGGTGCAAGATGGTATCTTCGCATCACTATCGACAAAGAAGATGGTGTAGGTATTGACGATTGTGTTAATATGCATCACGCTATTGATGGTCCTCTCGACGAGGCGGACCCTATTGAGCAGGCATACAATTTGCAGGTTCAGTCCCCAGGCATTGAAAGAGAATTATCCCGTGATTTTCATTTTGATTGCTATTTAGGTGAAAAAATTCAAGTCAGACTTATCAAAGCTTTTGAAGGCAAGAGAGAATACAAGGGTATTCTTATTGATTACGACAACGATAGCATTACAATCGCTGTTGATGAAGAAACTGAAATGAATATATTAAAGAAAGAAGCGTCTTGGATTAAGGCGGATGATTTTGGAGGTTTTACGGAAAATGAATAAAGAATTTTTTGAGGCAGTTGCTCTCATGGAAAAAGAAAAGGGTATTCAGGCTGAATATCTCTATGACAAAATCAGCGAAGCAATTGTTAAGGCTGTAAGAAAAGATTATAACAACAAGGACGTTGTTGCTTGTGATATTGACCCTGAAGCAAAGACAATGAGAGTTTATATTCACCTCAACATTGTTGAAGAGCTTGAAGACTGGGACACAGATATTCTTGTTGAAGATGCTATTGAATATCGTGCAGATGCTAAAGCAGGTGAAACTCTTGAAATTGACCTTGATACAATGAAATTCGGTAGAATTGCTGCACAGACTGCAAAGCACGTTATTCGTCAGGGTATCAAGGACGCTGAACGTGGTCAGATTATCAAGGATTTCCAATCAAAAACAAAGGACCTTATTTCTGCAAAGGTTGGCAGAATCGACCCAATTAATGGAAATGTTACACTTGAAATTGGTAAAGGTACTGCAGTTCTTCCAAAGGCAGAGCAGGTTCCAGGCGAAACATTCACAGAAGGTCAAATGATTAAAGTATATATCAGCGAAGTTAAAGAAACAGAACGTGGACCTCGCATTATGATTTCAAGAACTCACGCAGGTCTTGTTAGAAGACTTTTCGAGCAGGAAGTTCCTGAAATTTACGACGGTATCGTTGCAATTCACTCTGTTTCTCGTGAAGCAGGTATCAGAACAAAGATGGCAGTTAGCAGCAAGGACGAAAATGTTGACCCAATCGGTGCTTGTATCGGTCAGCGTGGTGCTCGTGTTAACAATATCGTTGAAGTTCTCGGTGGAGAAAAAATCGACATTGTTAAATACAGTGAAGACCCAGCTGAATTCATCGGTGCTGCACTCGCTCCTGCTAATGTTCTTGAAGTTGAAATTATCAGCACAGAAGATAAAAAATGTCAGGTAACTGTTCCCGACCATCAGTTATCTCTTGCAATCGGCAACAAGGGCTTGAACGCTAAGCTTGCTGCAAAGCTCACAGGTTGGAAAATTGATATCAAACCTGAAAGTGGTTTCTACGAAGGTTAATCCTAATACTTAACAAAAGAAAGGAGATAATATAATGAAGCAGAAGAAAATTCCAATGCGTCGTTGCAACGGATGTAACGAGCAAAAGGCTAAAAATGAGCTTATAAGAATTGTTCGCAGTCCTGAAGGTGAAATCAGTCTTGACCTTACCGGCAAAAAGTCAGGTCGTGGAGCATATATCTGCAACAACATTGATTGTCTCCGAAAGGTAAGAAAATCACGCAGAATTGACAGGACTTTTGAAATAACAATTCCTGACGAAGTTTACGATAGTCTGGAGGCACAGATTAAAGAAAATGATAACGGATAATTTAAAAGGGCTCTTTGGTCTTTGCCGTAGAGCAGGAAAAATGTCATTAGGACACGATGCCGTTGTTACATCAATCAAGAAACGTAAGGCTTATCTTGTAATTACTTGTAACGATGCTTCCGAAAGACTTAAAAGAGAAATCAAAGACGAATGTTCCTTTGACGGACGTAATATTAAATATATTGACGCTCTCTTCAAAAGAGAAGAACTTGCTCTCTGTATTAGCTCAAAGGCAGGAGTTATTTCAATTGATGACCAAGGATTTGCAGAGAAACTTATTACGATTTTAAATTAAGATAACTGAAACGGAGGTTATGAGAATGGTTAAAAAGTACAAAGTACATGAAGTCGCAAAGGATTTTGACATCCAGAGCAAATTTATTATAGAAAACCTTACAAAACACTTTGAAGGTGAAAAGAAATCCCAGACAGCACTTGAAGAAAAAGAACTTGACCTTATTTTTGATGTTATTACAAAAGAAAACTCAGTTAAGAGCTTTGATTCATATTTCAACGCTGTTCCACAGGAAAAACCACAACCAAAGGCTGAACCTAAAAAGGAAAAGGCACATGCTAAGGATAAAAAGGAGAACCAGCCTGTTGACAACAAGAAACAGAATGCTCCTGCAAAGCAGAATCCACAGCCACAACAACAGCAACCAAAGAAGAAAGAGAAGGACCCTGATAAGCCAATGCAGGCTCGTACAAAGGGCGAAATGCGTCACATTGACACAAGAGCAAACTCTTTTGATGCTGAAAAGTATAACGAAAAATATGAAAACATCGCTCCTGCTAATGCACACCAGAGCGACAATATGGTGAAGAAGCAGAAGCTTAAACAGAAGAGTCAGCAATACCGTAAACAGGGTATGAGAAGTGGTAAGAAGGAAACTGAAGCAGAAAGACTTAAGAGAATTGCCGCTGAAAGAGCAAAGAAACCACCTGTAATTACAGTTGGAGACGAAATCACAGTTGGCGAACTTGCTTCTCGTCTTAAAATGACTGCTGCTGAGGTTATCAAAAAGCTCTTCGCACTTGGTATGATGGCAACTGTTAATGAAGTTATTGACTACGATACAGCAGAAATCGTTGCAACTGAATTAGGTGCAAAGGTTAACCGTGAGGTTGTTGTTACAATCGAAGAAAGAATCATCGACGACTCTGAAGACGATGCAGAAAATCTTGTAACACGTGACCCTGTTGTAGTTGTTATGGGACACGTTGACCACGGTAAAACATCACTTCTTGACGCTATCAAGAATACAAATGTTACTGCTACTGAAGCAGGTGGTATTACACAGCACATTGGTGCTTACAGAGTAAATCTTAACGGTCAGTACATTACTTTCCTTGACACACCTGGTCACGCTGCGTTTACATCAATGCGTGCTCGTGGTGCTCAAGCTACTGACGTTGCAATTCTTGTTGTTGCTGCTGACGACGGTATTATGCCACAGACTATTGAGGCTATTAACCACGCAAAAGCAGCTGAGGTTGACATTATTGTTGCTATTAACAAAATGGATAAACCAGGCACAACAGTTGATAGAATTATGCAACAGCTCACAGAGCATGGTCTTGTTCCTGAGGAATGGGGCGGTGACATTATCTGTGTTCCTGTTTCTGCAAAGACACATATGAATATTGACAAGCTCCTTGAAAACGTTCTTCTCACAGCTGAAATGAGAGAACTCAAGGCTAATCCAAACAGAGCTGCAAAGGGTATCGTTATTGAAGCTCGTCTTGATAAGGGTAAGGGTCCTGTTGCTACACTTCTTGTACAGAATGGTACTCTCCATTCAGGTGATATCGTTGTTGCAGGTACTGCAGTTGGTAGAGTTCGTGTTATGGTTGACGATAAGCACCGTTCAGTTAAAGAGGCAGGTCCATCTGTTCCTGTTGAAATTATGGGTCTTGACGAGGTTCCACAGTCAGGTGATGTATTCAACGCAGTTTCTGACGAAAGACTTGCTCGTGAACTCGTTGAAAAGAGAAAGCAGGAAAAGAAGGAAGAACAGTTCAATCAGTATCAGAAGGTTACTCTTGACAACTTGTTCTCATCAATCAATGCAGGTAAAATCAAGACTCTTAATATTATCGTTAAGGCTGACGTTCAGGGCTCAGTTGAAGCAGTTAAGCAGAATCTCGAAAAACTTTCTAACGAAGAAGTTGCAGTTAAGGTTATTCACGGTGGTGTTGGTGCAGTAAGCGAATCAGATATCATGCTTGCAAGTGCATCAAATGCTATTATCGTTGGTTTCAACGTTCGTCCTGACCCTGTTGCTACTGAAATTGCAGAACGTGACGGTGTTGATATGAGAATGTATCGTATCATCTACGACTGTCTTGAAGAAATTGAAGATGCTATGAAGGGTATGCTTGCTCCTAAGTTCCGTGAGGTTCTTCTTGGTAGAATTGAAGTTCGTAACGTATTCAATCTTTCTTCTGCAGGTACAATCGCAGGTTCTTACGTTCAGAATGGTAAGGTTACAAGAAACGCTCAAATCCGTGTTGTTCGTGACGGTATCGTTATTGCCGAAGACTCAATCTCATCACTTAAAAGATTTAAGGACGACGTTAAGGA
>JAFYSE010000057.1 GCA_017546665.1 Clostridia bacterium
ACATTTGAGAATGTGTTTACAAATGTATTGAGATATACAACAATACACATTAAAAGAACATTTTTATAAACAAAGAATAAAATCAGATATAAGAAAACATTTATTGTGTTATGTACAATCAGAAGATTTCTCTTACCCATAAGCTTAATTGCAAATGGTGCTAACATCATAGCCCAGAGTGCCGCATTTGAAATAAGCGTTGTGGCAAGACCCATATACACCTTATGAGCACCCTCGTCAGAATAGTTGAAAGTCCAGTTTACAAGCACGGCACTTGAACCTTCAAGGAATCCCATCCATGAACCCAAGTTGATAATCCAGAAATATTTATTCTTTGCAACCTCACGAAGAGAGTCCATAAGGCTTACATATTCAACGGGACGTTTTGCGACTATAATTCTCTCTTTAAGTTTTGGTGTAAAAATAAAGAGCACAATAAGACCAACAATTGTAAAGCCCGGATAAATAACACGGTATGTCCAGATGTTATCCATACCCCAAGTAAGACCTGCAATTGTTGGTACAACAAGAGATGTTACCGTTGGTGCAAAAGAATAAAGAATCTGTGAAATACTTGAAACATTTGCTCTTTCCTGTGCATTTGGCGTAATAACCTGCTTAAAGAATGCAAACGCCTCATTATAGAAACCAAGGAATACGGAAAGAATCATAAAGCCAATCCAGACAACAACAACTTTTGTCCAGTATTCCATATTTTCATAAGGCAACCACACAAAAAGTGTTGAAATAACTGCAATTGGAATTGGTGTTTTTAACATAATCGGAATAAACTTACCACCGGGTAATTTATGATTATCAAAAAACCAACCTCTGAAAATACCGATTGGAATACCAACGATATTTGCAATAATCAACATTATCTGCAAATGCACAGGTTGAAGACCAATGCTTGCACCCACAATAAAGTTGGCAGCACTAAGACCGATTGCATTACCAAGTGTTGACGCCCAGTGAATACCAAAACCTGCAGCACCAAGGTTGACAATTTCCTTGTATGGAACGTAATTACCCTCAGCAGGGGTATCCCAATACTGTTTAATATTTGAAATAAAACTGTTAATTTTTCCCATTTTATTTCTCCTTATAAAATTTGTTTTTCTTCCTTCAAGTTATTTTCATACTCAAAAAAATCTCATCAGTTAATTTTATATGTGTTTTTATCTAAGTCGATAACAATCGATGTACCGTCAGAATAAACTGCTCTTTGTTTACGATAATTTCCGAGGAATTCGTGCTTAACCATTTCCTTATTGTAAAGCTTTTCCTGAAGCTCACAAAGAGGTTTTACACGTTCAAATTCTTTCTTTAATTCTTCGTCATTCATTATTTCAATATCGGCAGTACGATTATCGGTACCGATTTTTCGCAGTTCATTACCATAAGGATGAAGATAAGGCATACCTGCATTCAAAGCTCCGTATAAATCTCCGTCTTCGCCCTTAGGGATTCCCCAGTTGTTAAACCAGTTCCACGGAACAATTATGCAATCGTGATAAATCAAATTGCCGAGAGGAATAGGAATACCAACTGCTTTACCATTTTCCTGAGGCTTTAATGCGTGTGGACCATGGTGAACAAGAGCAAGATGATTAAGCAACTGCATACCGGGCTCTTCCGACGACATTACGAGACCTTTCTCATTAAGATAATCGAAACACTTACCTCTGTATTCCATACTTTCTTCTCTTGTTATTCTATGTTCTTCGTGGAAGCATTCATCACCTTGCATAATCGCAAAAACATCTAGGTATGCACCCTGCACATCTACTCCATACTCTTCAAGCTCCGTATATGTCTTCTTCACATAATCTAAAGCAAAGGCAGAGCAAAGATAAGTATGTTCACCACCGTCCCATATTGAACAGTATGGATTACTACCATCTATATTTGTTACGGCTTTGTTTTTGTCAAAAACAGGGCTATCATAATAATAATCTCTGTATTGGTCATGGAGTGCGAACACATATCCTAACTCACGACAGACATCAGAAAGGTCTTTTAATCCTTCCCAACCGCCTGCAGCCTCGCAAGGAGGTAAAATATATGGGTGGTCGTTATCATAACCATTTTTACCCCAACCATCAGTATGTATGTAAAGTTTTTCAAGTCCCAATGCTTTGAGCTTTTTCATTTGCTCTGCACGTTCATAGAATGTGGCACAGAGAATTTCATTAGAACCATTCTTATTGTAAAACTGTGATTTCTCATTGATTTTTGAGAAAATCTTATGATGGAGAACAGGAGCTCCCAAAATATTTTTAATATTAGGGTTTTTCTTTATTTTTTCGTCAAGAGTCACTAACTGATTTCTATCCATCAGATATTTACGATAATCCTTTGCAACAGTATTGTAATCACCATTACTGTGGAAAATAAAACGAATTCTTCTTTCATAAGATACTTTTCCAAGTGAGGTCTGCCAATAAACACTATTTAGAAAAGCAAGACGTTTTCCGTAGCAGGAAACAAGTGATGCATCGAAAGGAGTTTCAACGATTGCTGAAAATGTGTGTCCGTCACAAACCCTTCCCCAAAGAGGCAAATAGCAATCTGCTGCGTTTATAGGTCTTTTCACACTTGTATAATAACGTGTGCCGAAAAAGTTTTTAATATATGCGTCAGGAAGAATAAAACCCTGACGCATAGGGTCAATATGATAAGAATTTTTACCCTTTATTTTTGAATTGAAGGCTCCGGGATATACTGCACCCTGAATACAATATTCTGTTTCATTTTCACTCTTAAGAGAGAATACAACTGAATTTGAGTCAACAATTTCAGCAGTACAGATAAGTGTAAAAGGTAATTTTTCACCTTCAAAATAGAAATCAGAATATCTTGTCACTATTTTGTTTTTCAGATATTCAGTTTTAATTCCCTTTGCAGAGTTAAAAGGCATTTTCTTTACGATTTCCTTGTTATCTTTTTTTCTATAGACTGAAACATACGATTTTTTTCCATCGTTTATCCAAGAAAAACCATCATAGCATACTTCGTAGAAATTCTTTTTTTCGTCAAAACTTATTTTAAGCTTTTCGCTCATATAATGTAGCCTCCAAAATAAATTACTAATTTAAATTATATATAGAAATCAAGAATAAGTCAACAAAATCAACAGAGAGTCCCTATGAAAAAATAAAATATTGTTCTATTTTATTGAATACCATACATTTTTTTGATATACTTATGTAAAATCAGTTTTATAGTGATAAACACCACGTAGCAAAGGAGATACAAAATGGCAAGTTCATTTAAATTTAAAGACAATAAATTTTATCTTAACGACAAACCTTTTAAGATTTATTCAGGAGCTATGCATTACTTCCGTACTCTTCCTGAATATTGGGAGGACAGATTGTTGAAGTTAAAACTTGCAGGTTTCAATACGGTTGAAACCTATGTCTGTTGGAATCTTCACGAACCTGAGAAAGGTGTTTTTGATTTCAGCGGTATGCTTGACATTGTAAAATTCATCGAAACAGCTCAAAAGCTCGGTTTATACGCAATTGTAAGACCGGGACCATATATCTGTGCCGAATGGGATTTCGGTGGTTTTCCTGCATGGCTTTTGAAGGACAAAAATATTGAACTTCGTTGTAATAATGAAGTCTATCTCGGCCATGTGCGAGATTATTTCGAAAGATTGTTCTCAATTCTCAAGCCTTTGTTCATTACAAATGGTGGTAATATTATTGCTATGCAGGTTGAGAATGAATATGGCAGTTACTCTAACGATAAAAAGTATCTTCGTGCACTTTCAGATATGTATGATGAGTTCGGTGTGGATTTATTAAAGTTCACTTCCGACGGAACATGGTGCAATATGCTTTCAGGTGGAACAATAGATGGAGTTTTACCTACTCTTAATTTTGGCTCACGTGCATCAACTGCTTTTAACGCATTAAAGCCTTTTGGAAATATACCTAAGATGTGTATGGAATTCTGGTGTGGTTGGTTTGACCATTGGGGCGAAAAGCATCACACAAGAAAAGCAGATAATCTTTTGCTTGAACTTGAAGAATTCGTTAAGCAAGGTGCATCTTTCAACATGTATATGTTCCTTGGTGGAACAAACTTCGGATTTACGGCAGGTGCAAATCATCAAAAGGGCTACGAGCCTACTGTAACAAGCTACGATTATTGCGCTCCTTTAACTGAATGGGGCGATTATACCGATACATACCACAAGATAAGAAAACTGCTTTGTGAAAGCCAGAATATTCCTATGGGTGAATTACCTACATCCCCCATAATGCAGAATATTGGAACAGTTAAGCTTACAGAATGTGCAGATTTATTTGAGAATCTTGACAATATAGCCCAGAAGCATTATTCACCTTTGCCAAGAGGTATGGAAGCTTACGGACAGAATTTCGGTCTTATTTATTATGTGACAAAACTTAAGGGCAAGTATGATGCAGGCTTCCTTTCTCTTGATGATGTACACGACTATGCTCATGTTTATTTCGAGAAAAAGAAAATTGCAACAATAAACAGATGCAAGGAAAAATCTTTACTCAATAAACTCAAGTTGGCAAAACAGCTTCTTATTAAGGGTACAGATTCCGAAAGCGAAATCGGTGTTCTTGTTGAGGGAATGGGTAGAGTAAATTACGGCAAAAAACTTTACGACCGCAAGGGTATTTCAAACATACATCTTGCAAATCAGGTGTTGACGGATTTTGATGTTTATACAATACCTTTGGATAATCTTGAAAATCTGAAGTTTAAGAGTAATAAACCAGAAAACAAAAACGGCCCTGTATTCCTGAAGGGTACATTCAAAGCAGGTAATGGTGAATGCTTTGTTAATATGAATGGTTTTACTAAGGGTTATGTTTTTGTAAACGGATTTAATCTTGGTAGATATTGGAATATAGGTCCACAGAAATCTTTGTATTTACCAGGAGCAATACTTAAGGAAGAAAACGAGATTATAATTTTTGAAATAGAAAAACACAAAACGGATGAAGTTGTTATTGAATCAACTCCAAGTTTAGGGTAAAAATAAAATATAATAAAAAGGTAGATACTTAATTTAAAAGTATCTACCTTATTTTTTATCTGAATATATTATACGTACTCAATCATTTTTTCAACTGCATCAGCTATAACCTTGTGGCCGAGATTTGTAGGATGAATTCCGTCGATAGCAAGTTTTTTTGGCTCAATTGATTTCTGTGTTTCATAAAAAACCTCTTGCAAATCAAGTACTGTTGCTCCGTATTCAAGTGCAGTACTTTTAAGTATTTCACGATATTCATCGAGTTTATGGTGGAATGGAAATTTTACTTCCATAGCATCAATCATAAATGGCATAAGATAAAGAACCTGTGTATCAGGCAACTCCATTTTGATTCTTCTGAAAACTTCACGAATATGAGGTTCAATAGGACGTAAGAGTGGCGGGTAGTCTTCAGGGACATAGTTTTCCCAAGCATCATTAACACCGATAAGCATAATAATCACATCAGGCTTTAAGTTAATACAATCCTTTGTCAATCGGTCATAAATATGATAGGTGCGGTTACTTGCGATACCTTTAATATGAACCTTTATTATCTTGCTGTATTTTTTGAATTTCTTTTTAAGTTGTAAAGCATATATATTTGGTCCTTTGATGTCTTTCATCATTCGGAAATTGAACTTGGGGTCAGAAATACTGTCGCCGATAAACAAAATTTTACTGTCTTTTTTTATCTGAATTTTATCCATAATCTCACCTATTTTTATTGTAATAAAAGCATAACACAGTCATATGAAAATCTCAACACAAAATGTCCATTTGATTACGAGTTTATTGACTAGTTATTTGATTGCAACGCTTTTTTATTAAGTTGCAACCTTCAACATTTATTGCTGTTTCCTGATTTCGAATGTAAATTTTGCATTATCTTCATACCATAGTGGGAAGTTTGTACCCCAAACATTATTATATAGTACAAAGCTCAATCCGTCTTTATCTATATCTTCAAATTTATTATCAAACTCAAGAATTTTACCTTTGCCAACAGATATAAGTGGTGAGTGATAATTGACTATTTCATAATTATTCATTTCAACGCTTTGTACTGCGTGGAGATTTCTGCTGCCCATAGATGCAACCTCTTTTGGATTTACAAGAGAACCTAGCTTTTTAAGCTTAACATCATCAGAAGGAAAAAGATGCATATAAATCGCTTCTGTTAGTCTGTTAGCATCCTTTTCATACCAAGTAACATCCACATTCAATCCATTTTCAGAAAGAGTGTAAACAATTTGAACAAGTCTTGGTGCACCAAGGTCTTCACAAAGTTTCTTATCACAAGTAAGATTTACAATAATCTGTGAATCCGTTGTCGATGCTTTCTCAATAGTATATGGAAATCTGCCTGACGGATATTTGCCCTCAACTCGATTCATGCCAGGTCTTGCAAAATCTCCAAGAGCCCAAACTGCAGTTTTATCCAAATCTCTTGAGTAATGTGATAGCCAATACTTGTAGTCTTTATTACAGAATGAACGATATGTAATAACTGGCTCCTCATTTTTTCTTATAATTTCATCGTCACCGCTTTTAAGTGAGCCTATACCACCAGTTTTGTTGATTTTGAGTGTCCACTCACCAACTTTTATTTCGTTGATATTATTTTCTTTAAATTCAACAGGTTGAGTTGGAATAAGCTTTGCAAGTTCGTTTCTTGCAATACGTTTATGCTCATCACTCAATGTGGATACTGCAAGGTCGATATATGCTCTTTGCTCTGCCCAACTCTTTTCAACAACGGAGTAATACCCCCTTTTTCGTCTGCCGTCAAAAAGGCTCACAAGTGGAAAAATGCTCTGTGGCAAATCGCAGAAAAGATGGTTAAACTTAACCTTATCTTCTTTTCTTGCCTTTTGGAAATCCTTTTTAAGATAATGCCCATAGTCGGAAAAATATGTCTTTGTGTCCATACCACAAGTATGCTCACTGATACAGAGTATAGCATCAACAAGATTTTTGTATTCTTGGGAGTTTCTATCTAAACTGCCATCTTCAAGCCATTTGTTTTTTAGACTAATAAGTGTACGAAGTGATGCTGATTTATATGGGTCTGTGGCACTACCATGAATCCAAGTGTCACCCATTTCGCCTGTGAATACCGGGAGTTTTTCACGCACTTCCCAAATCACCTCTGCAAAATCATCTATTGTACCTGCTGTAATTTCATAATCGGGATATTCACCTTGTATTTTATTGATTTTATCAAGAACTTTTTGTGGAGATGGTGCACCATGATTATCGAGAGTATGGTCAAAATAAAGAATTTCATCTACCAAGTCACTTTTGAATGCTCCACCATAATCTCCCGAATAAATTACAACAACTTCATCTTCACCATTTTTCCATAAGAAACAAGGAGGGACATCTACAAGTGCAGATGCGCCATTAACACCAATATGCAAAAGCTTTATACCATGCTTTGATAAAAGAGAAACGAGTCCTTTTGTATGGCCCGGTACATCCGTCATTTTGGCAGCAATAGTTTTCCTACCACGGATTTTATCAAGTTCTTCCACAATGGATAATCCAAAATCGAGAGAATCCTCGTCAAGCAACTCTGTATGAGTTGTAAATGGCATTGCGTGAGGCACAATGCTCCCATCTTTAATCGCTTTTGTCAGTTTTTCTTTTTGTTCAGGATTTTTCAGTGCCTCTTTTAAAATCCACGAACCTGTTGTCCATACAAAATACTTTTTATCGTTTATATTAACCTTTTCTGCAAGGTCGATTGCATCCGGGATAAAAGAATGGATATATTTTTGTTTTATGTTTTCTGCATAATCTGTAAAGCCTAAATCAAGATGAGTTTTTGAAACAACAATAACCTTTTTCATATGGCACCTCTTAAAATCTATTCCAGAAATCAACACCCCAGGGGTGAGCTTGTTCTTCCCATTCATCACGATGATTTATAATTTTCTCTCGCATCTCATTAACTTTATCTTTGTACTTTTCGTCATTTGCAAGGTTTTCTATTTCCCATGGGTCGTTTTTGATGTCATAAAGGAATGTCCATTTATCTTTTTCATTGTCACCATTACGATACTCAATAAGTTTGTAATTATCATCCTTAATGCCACGGACAAACTTATCAAAAATTAGATACAATTCATCACGGAATTTCTCACCATGTTCACCATCAAGTAAATATGCAAAGCTTTTTCCGTCAACAGAATTGGGAACATCAATTCCCACCTTTTCACAAAGAGTCGGAAAAATATCATAAAGATAAACATATGCATCATTTCGAGTGTTTTGTGCAATTCCAGGACCTGCCATAATAAGTGGAATGCGAACACCGTGCTCATAGATGTCCTCTTTGCCGAGCCAACCGTGTTGACCCACAGCAAGACCGTTATCACCTGTAAACACAATAATTGTGTTATCTTCTTCACCCGATTGATGTAAAGCATCAAGAAGTCTGCCGATTTCGTAGTCCAAATGAGTTATCATCGCAAAATATTCTGCAATATGTTGTTTGATTTCTTTTTTATTTCTTGGATATGACGCCAAGTGCTCATCACGATGAACCATAAGTGGATAATTTGTATCAATAATTTCCTGAAAATTTGGTGGTAATGTAACATTTTCAGCATCATACATCTGGCGAAACTCATCAGGCATCGTACGAGGGTCGTGTGGTGCTAAATATGCCAGATACATAAAGAATGGCTTATCCTTGTTTGCATTTTCTTTAAGCAAATCAATAGCAGAATCAGTAAGTAATGTGCTTGAATGTTTGCCAGGGTCAAACTCGTCACAATGCTGCTGTTGTGGATGATTGTCGTTATAAAAATCAACTACAAAATTGATTACATTATCATATTCCCCTGTTGGGTCATAACGACAGGTTGGCACATTCCAATGGTCCCACATTCCACCGAAGAAAATTTTTGCCCCTTGAGTAAAACTGCGAGCATACGCAGGACAACCATTATGCCACTTACCAAGACCGATAGTTTCGTATCCGTTATTCTTAAAGGTTTCAGCAAGAGTTTTGTGCTGTGATGGAATATTGCCACCTAATTCTTCAAGATGAAAAGGATTTCTTCCTGACATAACCATAGCACGACTTGGCATACAAACTGCACCACAAGTGCCACCTGCAATATGAGCACGAACAAAGGATGTGCCACGGTTTGCAAGTCTATCAAGATTGGGTGTAATAATTTCCTTGTTACCAAGAGCATGAATCGTGTCGAATCGTTGGTCATCGGTCATTATAAATAAAACATTCGGTTTTTTGCTCATAAAAACACCACCTATAAAATAACAAAGAGCTTGTGTGTATTAAACTAATTATATCATCCACGCAACAAAATGCAACACTATCAAAGCAGTCAAGAGAAAACAAGAAGTCACTACAAGGTTGCAACTCCACAGTGACTAAGGCTTTCAATACACATCTTATCTGCATTTTAAACTAACACAATTATACAGCACAACTCCATCAACATTAAGACATGGTAACCCATATGACAATGCTGTGGATGAAAATTTCTTTCCTATTCTCAAAGCAGATTGTATCTACCGAACTAAATTACTTATGAGGATACTCGCATACTCATAAGTGAATACATTCATTTTTACAACAACGAAAGATTTCAATCAAAAACAAAACTGACTCCGCTTGAAAAACGGAATCAGTTTTTTGCTTAAAAATTAATATTTTTCTACCATATCACTCTTTTTTTGCTGTCCGTACCCCTACGAAATATCATTCCGACAAAACATAGTGTATTAAACAAAAAATTTTAATATTTCGTCCTTGCTTGCTGTGATTTTACCTTGTGCGTAGGTGTCTCGTCCCCCACCTTTACCATTAAAGGTTTTGTTAAGATTTTGCACTAAATCACGAACACTATTCTCTTTGCTTGATACAACATAGATATAATTGTCTGCATCAGTATTTGAGAACAAATAACAATACTCAAATTCCTCAATGAGTGAATTTGAACAGTTTCTCAATTCATCATAGGACACACCGTCAATAAACACACAAACTGTATTTTCGTTAATATGCTTTTCCATTTTAAGAGTTGCAAGTTCTGACAAGAGTTTTTTATTTTCTACTCTTGCACTTGTGAGTTCACTCTGTATTCTCTCAACTGACTCTGGGATTTCAAATCTCTTTGCAGAAAGCATATTCATAACCGATTTATTTGTGCTATGAAGATTACTGTAATCGTTGAATGCCAACATGCCACAAAGCATCTCAATTCTTGTACCTTTTTTGTAAGGAATATGACTGATAATCTTGATAATACCTATTTCACCCGTTTTTGCAACATGTGGTGCACAACAAGCACAAAGGTCGGTGTCTTCAATTTCAATAAGGCGTACGCCCTCAGTAATATCAAGTTTGCTACGATAATCGTAATTATCTAATTCACTTGCCGTTGGGTAAATTGCCTTTATATTTTTATTATCATAAATTGCTTTATTAGATTTAAGTTCAACTCTCTTTATATCCTTATCGCTTAAAGACCCATCAACGTCAAGTGTAACAAGTGTATCATTCATATGAAAACCAACATTGTTATAACCAAAAAGACTATGAATAACACCTGAAACAATATGCTCACCCGTGTGATTCTGCATACGTGAGAAACGAGTTTCCCAGTCGATTTCGCAAGAAACAGTTTCATTTTCGTTGAATGGTTTATTAACTTTATGATAAATCACATCATCTTTAATCTGCACATCAAGGACATCTACATTACAGATTTTACCTTTATCTGCATCCTGTCCACCACCCTCTGGGAAGAATGCTGTTTTATCAAGAACAACATAATATATACCGTCTTTTTCTTCACAAGAAAGCACTGTTGCAAAAAATTCCTTTATATATGAATCATTTTCGTAAAGTTTTATAGTAGGTTTAATCATCTAAAACACCTCAATAGTGATTATACTAAAAACTAATCACTTTATCAACTATTTGTTTATTGTATTGCATAGGGGTATTGTGTTAAAATAAATTATACCACAATAAACACGAGGTAATTTTATGTTTTATTGCGATAACTTAAAAATCAGAGATGAATATGGCAGAGAAAGAATTTTTCGCGGGGTTAATATCTGTTTAAAGCCCCATTGGATGAATGCTAATTTTATTCGTCACCACGTATTAAAGGATAGTAATTTTGAAAAATTTAACGCTATCGGTGTCAACATTATCCGTCTTGGCATTACTTGGGCGGCTATTGAGCCACACGAGGGCAAATACAACGATGAGTTGATTTCTGCTTTAAAAGAATACATCCAGAAATGTGCAGAAAATAATATCTATGTTATGTTTGATATGCATCAAGATGTTTTTTCTCACTATTTTCACGAAGATGGTGCACCAAAATGGGCTATTGACCCGTCTTATTCCAACCCTCGTCCTTATGCCATCTGGGCAGAAGCTTATTTCTATATGCAAGGTGTTCAAAATGCCTTTTATGATTTCTGGACTAATCGCAATAATATTCAAACAAAATTTGTTAAAATGTGGGAATATGTTGCAGACGCTCTTTTTGACTGTGACAATATTATTGGTTATGACTATTTCAACGAGCCATATATTCACAAAGACGGAAGAAAGGTCTTTTTAACACTTGCTTCTAATGTTATTAAAACCGTTTATGGCAAAGATGTAAGCTTTGATAGATATTTTAACAACTGCCGTGATAAAGTAGGCTTTGCTAAAATGGCAATGAAGATTTATTCATTTATCCGTACAAAAAAGGGACTTAACGACTTGCTTTCAACTATGGATAGTGAAGAAAAATTTTATGACGCCATAAATGGTCTTGAAAAATATACTGATGAATTCAATAGCGATTATTATCAGCCTTTCTTTGATAACGCTTGTAATAATGTAAATAAAAAAGGTATTTTCAATTTCTTTGAGCATAACTATTATGCAAATCTTGGTCTTTCTTTTGAAATCAAGAGAAAAGAAAACGACATCTACTCCCCTCACGCTTATGATGTATTTATTGACTCACCTTTATACAACAAATATTCAAGTGACAACAGAGTAAGATGCATTTTAAGAGAAATCAGAAAAAATCAGTTGAAAATGAATACACCCGTACTTTTCGGTGAATGGGGTGGCGGCGCACCCGGTCACGAATGGCTTCGTCACATTGATTTCATTATGGGTGAGTTTGAAAAATACCATTGGAGCGGTATTTATTGGAGCTACAATTTCAGAAAAGATGAACTAAAAGAGATTTTCAACAGACCTTATCCTGTTGCAGTCTGTGGGGATATTAACGAAATCAAAACCGATAGTAAAAATCGCAAATTCACTTTAAAATGGACTTGCGACAAAGATTTTGATGTTATGACAGAGATTTATTTTTCGAATAAAGGAATTGTAAAATACGAAAACAAAATCGGTGAAAATGAAATAGAAATTGAATATTAAAAAATAAGGGGCAACATTAACGTTGTCTCTTATTTTTACAAAAAAATACCGCGAGCCGATAGACACGCGGTACAAAACATTTTGTTTTAATTTGTGTTATTTTTTCGTTAGGCAATCTCACTGAGCCGAAGCCGTATGTGGATACTGCGAGGCGAAAGTGAGGAAATATAACAGAAAAACCAAATTTTAATTTTCGTTAGACAATCTCGTCGAAACGAAGCTGTATATTGATACCGCGAGTTGAAGACGAGGAAGTATAACGGAAATTATGCTTTGTTAGCTGAACCGAAGAGTTCAATCTTTTCTTTAACACAAGCTTTGATTGCTTCGCAACCAGGTGCTAAAAGCTTTCTTGGGTCAAAGCCCTTGCCTACAAGGTCTTTGCCTTCTTCAATATACTTTCTTGTTGCTTCCTGGAATGCAAGCTGGCACTCTGTGTTAACGTTGATTTTTGAAACGCCGAGAGAGATAGCCTTCTGAATCATATCAGCAGGGATACCTGTACCGCCGTGAAGAACGAGAGGCATTGTGCCTGTTTCTTCCTGAACTGCTGCAAGAGTTTCAAATGAAAGACCTGCCCAGTTTTCTGGATATTTACCGTGGATGTTACCGATACCAGCTGCGAGCATTGTAACGCCAAGGTCTGCAATCATTTTGCATTCTTTAGGGTCAGCACATTCGCCTGCACCAACAACGCCGTCTTCTTCGCCACCGATTGAACCAACTTCTGCTTCAATTGAAAGGCCTAATTCTTCACAAATTGCAAC
>JAFYSE010000058.1 GCA_017546665.1 Clostridia bacterium
CCACCACTACAACTTCCCATCATACTCAGTTGGTGAAACAAAGCCATCTCGTGGACCTGGTCGTAGAGAAATCGGTCACGGTGCACTTGCTGAAAAGGCTCTTGTTCCTGTTCTTCCATCAGTTGACGAATTCCCATATGCTATCCGTGTTGTATCAGAAGTTCTTTCTTCAAACGGTTCAACTTCACAGGGTTCAATCTGTGGTTCAACACTTGCTCTTATGGCAGCGGGTGTTCCAATTAAAGCTCCTGTTGCAGGTATCTCTTGTGGTCTTATCACAGGTGATGAAGGTGTTTATGGCGACTTTATGACAATGGTTGACATTCAGGGTCTTGAAGACTTCTATGGCGATATGGACTTTAAGGTTGCAGGTACAAAGAAGGGTATCACAGCAATTCAGATGGACCTTAAAGTACATGGTCTTACAGCAGAAATCATTAAAGAAGCGTTTGCAAAAACACACAAGGCAAGAGAATATATCCTTGATGAAATTATGCTTCCTTGCATTTCGGAGCCAAGAGCAGAGCTTTCAAAATATGCTCCAAAGATGCTTTCAACAAAGATTGACCCTGAAAAAATCGGTGATGTTATCGGTAAACAGGGTAAGGTTATCCAGAAGATTCAGGCTGACTGCGAAGTTAAGATTGATATTGAAGAAGATGGTCGCGTATTCATTTCAGGTATTGACATTGACAATGCAAAACGTGCTCTTTCAATCGTTGAACTTATCGCAAAAGACCCTGAAATCGGTGCAATTTATAATGGTGTAGTTACAAGACTTATGAGCTTTGGTGCATTCGTTGAAATTGCTCCTGGTAAAGAAGGACTTGTTCACATCAGCCGTCTTGATGTTAAACGTACAGAAAAGGTAGAAGATGTTGTTAACGTTGGTGACACAGTACTTGTAAAGGTACTTGAAATTGACGACCAGGGCAGACTTAACCTTTCTCGTCGTGATGCTCTTATTGAAGTTAAGGGACTTACTCCTGAAAACGAAATTGAAGAAGAGCCAAAGAAACGCGATAATAACCGTCGTTTCCACAAGAGAAGAAATAATGACTAATTAAATAATATTTAAGGCTACTGTTTTGCAGTAGCCTTATTTTTATGCAAATTCAAAATTACCAAAGGATTTATTATTATTCTCCACAAGCACAGGTTGGTCGGTAACTGTCTTTTAAGCAACCTTCCTTTGGTGGGAAGAATTCATCAATAGGAAATTGGATTCTTCTAAATGCATCGCATGGATTTTCGTTATCGCATGCACACTCTCTGCTTGGGATACAGAAGTCGTATGCAGGAATAAGCATCTGCACATCCCTTTCAAGCTGAACAATTGTGAAAATACCGAGAGTAACTGTAACTGCTTTCTTTGGGTCATCGTCGTAACAGTCAAAATCTCCCTCAAAGCAACGACAAACACAACGTGGGAGTCGTGATGGTTGACAACAACAAGAGTGTACAGTACATTCGTGGACACTACGGAGTTTTGCGTCGAGGCAAATTGGGTCAACAGTCTGTACCTTTGCTTTTGGATTTGTGCTGACCATATCAAGTTGTTCGTCAATGTCGTTGCATACAAACTCGGACGAGAAAACCTTCACATTACCTTCTGAGCCATAGAGAATACATTTTTTAGAGAAGGAAGCAAGACCCTCTACCATACAAGGCGGGTTGGTGTGCCCTGTAAAGGCATCAAGACAAACTTTGAAATAATAAGTAACATCAACGGAATAGTAGCCACGATTAAATGGTACCTTTTCAACTTCAATAAAGGCGTTAAGTACTTCGGCACCTCTGCAACGGACATTTGTTGCACGGTCAATGATGCATTGTGCAGAGTTGGTAAAATAAACTCTTAAATCTTCAAGACAGTCTTTATCAGCACAGGAGTCATAAACTCGGTTAGTATCAATGCAGACTGCTTCTTTTATTTTTGTGGGTGTACAGTTTTTGTTTTCTGACATAGAATTTCCTCCCATAATTTATCAACTGACAGTACCATATTATGAAAAGAAATGATTATTGTTACACATATAAATATAATAAAGTGGTTGTTAAAGTAAAAAATATATGTTAAAATATTGTGATTAAACTTTTCTATGGTGAGAAGGTGTAACAATGGCTGTTTTAAAAGATGTAAAAAGAATAGTTGTTAAGGTTGGTACGTCAACTCTTACATACAGCACGGGAAAAACAAATATAAGAAGAATGCACAAGTTGGTAAGCGTGCTTTCTGATATTGTGAATTCAGGCATTGAGGTTGCACTTGTAACAAGTGGTGCAATCGGTGTTGGCGTTGGAAAGTTAGGTCTTAAAGAGAAACCTGCAGACACAGCAGGTAAGCAGGCTGCTGCAACAATCGGTCAATGTGAATTGATGTTTATGTATGATAAACTTTTTGGTGAATATGGTCATACTGTCGGACAGTTGCTTATTACAAAAAGTGACGTTGAAAATGATGAGAGAAGACAAAATCTCGTTAATACATTTAATAAATTGTTCGACTTTGGTGCTATTCCAATTATCAACGAAAACGATAGCGTAGCAGTTGAAGAAATTGTTTATGGTGATAATGATTCCCTTTCAGCCATTGTAGCAAAGCTTATTAATGCAGATGCCCTTATAATTCTTTCAGATATTGATGGGCTTTATGATGCAAATCCAAATGAAAATGAAGATGCAAAGTTAATTCCGTTAGTAACGGAAATTAATGAAGATTTATATAAAATCGCAGGTGGCAGAGGCTCAACTCTCGGCACAGGTGGAATGGTTACGAAACTTCATGCTGCTGAAATTACTATGGCGGCAGGAATTGACACAATCGTTATGAATGGTGAAGACCCGACAGATATTTATAAGGCTCTTGATGGTAAACAAGTAGGCACATTCTTTAAAGGTAAGTGATTTTATGCTCACAGAAATCGGTAAAAGAGTAAAAAATGCATCAGTTGCTCTTGCAGTTGCATCAACTGATGATAAAAACAGAATACTTAAAGCCATTGCAACGGCTCTCCGTGAGAATTGTGATAAGATTTTAGAAGCGAATGCTCTTGACCTTCAAAATGGCAGAGAAAACGGAATGGCAGAGTCACTTTTAGACCGTCTTATGCTTAATGAAGATAGAATTGAAGGTATGGCTCAGGGGGTTGAGGGTGTAATTTCTCTTCCTGACCCAGTCGGCAGAGTTTTGTGGGAAACTGAAAGACCAAACGGAATGAAAATCCAAAGAGTCAGCACTCCTTTGGGTGTAATCGGCATAATTTACGAGGCAAGACCTAATGTTACAAGCGATGCTGCTGCTCTCAGTATAAAATCGGGAAATACTGCTATTCTTCGTGGTGGTAAAGAGGCTTTCAACTCAAATTCAGCCATTATGGATGTAATGAGGGATGCTATCAGCAAAGAAGGTTTTAACCCCGATATCGTTGAGTTGGTAAGGGATACTTCAAGAGAAAGTGCAAATGCACTTATGAAAATGAATGGATATATTGATATTCTTATTCCACGTGGTAGTGCAAAGCTTATCAATGCAGTTGTGCAGAATTCAACTGTGCCGGTAATTGAAACAGGTGCAGGTAACTGCCACGTTTATATTGACGAGTTTGCAAATGTTGATATGGCTGTTGAAATTGTCAACAATGCAAAAACAAGAAGAATTTCGGTTTGTAATACAGCGGAAAGTCTTCTCATTCATAAAAATATTGCTGAAATGGCACTTATAGCAATCAAAGCAAAACTTGACGAGAGAAATGTAATTCTCTATGGTGATGAAGCTGCAAGGGCAATTTGTTCTGATATAGAAAAAGCAACGGAAGAAGACTGGGCAACAGAATATCTTGACTATAAAATGTCTGTTAAGATTGTTTCCTCTGTTGATGAAGCTATTGAACATATAAGAAAATACTCCACTAATCATAGTGAAAGTATTGTTACAGACAATATAGAAAATGCAGAAAAGTTTATGAATTCAGTTGATTCAGCGGCGGTTTATCACAATGTTAGTACTGCGTTTACTGATGGTGGTGAGTTTGGCTTCGGTGCAGAAATTGGTATTTCCACACAAAAACTCCACGCAAGAGGACCTTTGGGACTTCCTCAACTGAATACATTTAAGTATAAAATTTATGGTAACGGTCAGGTGAGATAAATGGCTGAAAACGTTAAGAAAAAAACCAATTTAAAAAAGAAACTAGCATTTCCAATTGGTTTAATAGTTGTGTTACTAGCTTTGACAGGCTTGGTTACAGTCATAGTTTCGGTGGTTAATCTTATTGATACAGCTGTCGAGAAATCAAAGAATTATGAACAGTATGAAGCATATTTTATGCCGGTTGTTCATATTGACCCTACAACATTCGACGATGTAACAAAGGCAGATATGAACGAGCTTATTGAAATTTCAATCTGGTCTTTGTTGAAGAATAACAATACCCCTGATAAATATGAGTCAAATGAAAATGGCCTCGCTATTCCAAAAGCAGAGGTTGAGAAAGAATTTATTGAGCTTTTTGGCAGGGAAGTAATGCCAACTCACGGAAATGTTGAGGGCTATGGTATTGACTTCTTATATGATTCTGTTACAGGAATTTATACTGTTCCTTTGACAGGTGTTACTCCTATTTATACTCCTGATGTTGTGGCAGTTCAAAAATCAACGGATACCGTTGTTGTGACAGTTGCTTGTCTTGCAGGAGATGCTTGGGCACAAGCAGAAAATGGTGAGATGATAGCACCTTCGCCCGATAAATATCTTAAAATAACTCTTCGAGAGACAGATGGAAATCTCTTTATTGCAGCAATTCAAAATACATCTGCTCCCGAAACAGCAACGAAATAAATATATTAAATCCGTTTGGAAAAAAGGCTGTTTAAAAGGCGTAGCCTACCTGATTTCATTGTAAACGGTAACCTTAATATATAATATGCCCGTTTTACGGACAAGTGACAAAAACTAATCAAATTACATTAAGTGAGGACTTTTTATGCTCCAATTTGAAGAACTTAAATTACGACTTATTGCTCATGAAGAAGAACTTTCCAACCTTGCAGAAGCATTGGGTCTTGAAAAAATGAAGAAGGAAATTGCAATTCTTGAAGAGCAACAGGCTCAAGAAGGATTTTGGGATGATATTCAGAATTCCCAGAAGATTTTGCAAAGAACAAGTGTTTTGAAAAACAAGGTTTCTGCTTATGAAAAGCTTAAAGCAGACTACGATGATGCACTTGTGATGATTGAACTTGCTGACGAGGAAGAAGATGAAAGCCTTGTTGAAGAATGCACACAGGGCGTTGATAAGTTTGAAAAAGACCTTGATTCACAGACGCTTTCAACTCTCTTAACAGGTGAATACGATTCTAAGAATGCAATTCTTACATTCCACGCAGGTGCAGGTGGCACAGAGGCTCAGGACTGGGCACAGATGCTTTTCAGAATGTATAATCGCTGGGGTGAGCGTCACGGATATAAGGTTTCAACTCTTGACTATCTTGATGGTGATGAAGCAGGACTTAAATCTGCGTGTATTCTTATTGAGGGCGAAAATGCCTATGGCTTTATGAAGAGTGAGGCAGGTATTCACCGTCTTGTTCGTGTTTCCCCATTTGATGCATCTGGCAGACGTCACACATCTTTTGCTTCCTTGGAAGTTATGCCTGAAATCGATGAAGATACAAATGTTGACATTAACCCTGATGATATTGAGATGGCTGTTTATCGTGCAAGTGGTGCAGGTGGACAGAAGGTTAATAAAACATCTTCAGCTGTTCGTCTTACACACAAGCCAACAGGTATTGTTGTTTCCTGTCAGGTAGAGCGTAGCCAACATCAAAACAGAGAAGTTGCTATGACGATGCTTAAATCAAAGCTTATTGAGATTAAAGAGCGTGAGCATCTTGCAAAGATTGAGGATATTAAGGGTGACCACAAAGAAATTGCTTGGGGTAGCCAAATTCGTTCCTATGTATTTATGCCATACACTCTTGCAAAGGACCACAGAACATCCTTTGAAAATGGTAATATAAACGCTGTTATGGATGGCGATATTGATGGATTTATCAATGCATATCTTAAATTGCAGTCACAGAAGAATTTAGAAAATCAATAATGCCTAAATGCACGGTTTGACAAAGTCAACTGTAATATGATATATTAATTAACAGATAATAGAAAAGGTGATGAATAGTTATGGGTTCAATTGATATGGCGACACTCGGTGGTCTCCTCGGATATGTTTTTGCTTCAGCAACAACAGTTGTACTTATTTTGATAGCAAATTATGTGTTATCCTCAATAGGATATATGAGAATTGCAAACAGAAGAGGGATGAATAATGCTTGGCTTGTATGGATTCCCGTTGCAAGAAACTGGACATTTGGTGCAGTTGCAGATAATTATGATGAAACAAAAGGTATTAAGAGAAGATTCAGAGTTTTTCTTGTTGTTTTTTCAGTAATTCAAACAGCAATACTTATAGCAGTTAGTTCATATATTTCAATGCTGATGCCATACATTATTAAATATGGATTAGATTTGTTTACTTATGATATAGCAAACTTAGCACTTCTTATTCCTGTTGGTTTTGCACTTCTTGGAGTTTTGATTGCAAATGCTATATATAAAACTTGCTATATAGTTTCTCTTTATAAGACATTCGAATCAACAGACGCAGAGAAAAGTCTTATTTTTGCAATTTTAAGTGCAGTTTTTCCATTTGCTTCAGGTTTACTTGTTTTCCTTTCAAGAGAAAAGGGATACGATTATAATGATTTAATCGAGGAAGAAGAAACTGAAGAAGCTCCTGTACAGGAGGAAAATACAGTAGAAGAAATCAATTTTGATAACTGATAATAATAAATAAAGCCCCACATTGTGGGGCTTTAAATTTTTGTTGTTTTATTTTTTCAACTGTTTCTTTTCGTTTTCTTCGCTTGCGTTAACAAGAAGAACACATAATGACCAAAGGCAAATACTAAGCAGTATGAACATTACTGAGAAGAATGCTTCTCGAAGGCTGATAGCAGAAATCTCTCCTATGTACTGTAATGCGAGAGAGCCTATGATATTATCCACTTTTAAAAGTTCAGTAAGAGAAACGGTTCCATCAATAATTGGTTTTGCAAATGCTTCATTGAATATTCCCAAAGAGATAATAGTTGAAACAAATCCTGCTGCGGAAAGGCTTATAATCACTTTTAACTTCTTTGAGAAAATAGCAAAGCCAACAATTACAAGACCAATTACAAGTGCTAAAGCAAGGAAACCGGCAGCAACAATGGCAGGTCTGAAATGTTCATAACTCCAAATGTTAACAGAAGAATCTGAAATACCGAAGCTAGAAAGGACATCTATTAACTCGGGGAGTTCTGACAGAGAGAGTTCTTCGTAAGTAATACCCAATTCAGGGGTTTCGGTCTGTGTGATTGAGCCCCAAAGGTCTGCTATCTGTGTGTGGTCCATCTGAATATAAACGAAATTAGTAAAATAGAAAAGTGGGAACATCGCCACTATCAAAACTATTGTTACTACCTTATACATAATGTCAAAGCCTGTAAGTTTTTCTTTTTTCTTAAGGTTTTTTGGTTGTTTTTCTTTACTCATATTTTTCACCTTACTTTCCCCATGATGAGTTAAGCTGTACGGTTCTGTTAAATACAACATTTTCATCAGTTGAGGTAATATCTACACAGAAATAACCCTGACGCATAAATTGGAATGTGTCGCCAACCTTAAGGTCGTTTTTAAGACCACCTTCAATAAGGCAATCCTTAAGGATTACAAGAGAATCAGGATTAAGATTTTCTGTAAATGCACCTGCTGTTTCATCGGATGGGTTTTCTTTATTGAAAAGTCTGTCGTAAAGACGAACTTCTGCTTTGAAGGAATCTGCTTCACTTACCCAATGGAGAGTACCCTTAACCTTTCTTCCGTCAGGTGAGTTACCGCCACGGCTTTCAGGGTCATAAGTACAATGAACACAAGTAACATTGCCGTTTTCGTCTGTGTCGTAGCCTACGCACTTAACGAAATATGCACTTTTAAGACGAACCTCGTTGCCAGGGAAGAGTCTGAAATATTTCTTAACAGGTTCAACCATAAAGTCTTCCTGCTCAACATAGAGAGTTTTTCCAAATGTAACTTTACGAGTACCCATTTCAGGATGCTCTGGATGAATTTCAACATCAAGTGTTTCTGTCTGTCCCTCTGGGTAGTTATCAATAACAACCTTTAATGGACGAAGAACTGCCATAGCTCGTGGTGCATTTGCATTAAGCTCATCACGAACGCAGGATTCCAAAAGACCGTAATCAACTACTGAATAAGCTTTTGAAACGCCGATTTTTTCACAGAAGTTACGGATAGCTGCTGCAGGGTAGCCACGTCTTCTCATACCGCTAAGAGTTGCCATTCTTGGGTCATTCCAACCATCAACAATGCCTTCGTTAACAAGGGCGAGACATTTTCTCTTACTTGTAAGACAGTAGTTAAGGTTAAGACGAGCAAACTCGATTTGTCTTGGAGGAGTTGGAATATCAAGAGCCTTCAAGAACCAATCGTAAAGCGGTCTGTGATTTTCAAATTCAAGTGAGCAAAGAGAGTGAGTGACACCTTCTTTAGCATCTGACAATGGATGAGCAAAGTCATACATTGGGTAAACACACCATTTGTCACCTGTCTGATGATGTGGAACGTGAGCAATTCTGTAAATAACAGGGTCACGCATATTGATGTTAGCAGCAGCCATATCAATCTTTGCACGGAGAACCCTTGCACCATTAGGGAATTCACCGTCAGTCATTCTCTTGAACAAATCGAGATTTTCTTCAATGCTTCTGTCCCTATATGGGCTGTTTTTACCTGGTTCTGTAAGAGTCCCACGATATTCTCTGATTTCATCTGCAGAAAGGTCATCAACGAAAGCGAGACCTTTTTCAATAAGCTTTACTGCACATTCATAGATGAAATCAAAATAGCTTGATGCGAAAAGACATTTATTCCACTTGAAACCAAGCCATTCAATATCTTCCTTAATTGCATCTACATATTCTGTATCTTCTTTTTGTGGGTTAGTGTCATCAAGACGAAGATTACATTCACCATTATATTTTTTACTTGTTGCAAAGTTAATACAAATTGCCTTTGCGTGACCAATGTGAAGATAACCATTTGGTTCAGGTGGGAAACGAGTCTGTACTTTGTTGTAAACTCCATTTTCCAAATCTTCATCAATAAAGTCATGAATAAAATTTGAAATCTTTGTTACTTCTTCCATAGTTTAAGCCTCTTTATATGAATTTATCGCATTGTCAATTCTGTTCATTACTTCGTTAACACCGAGAATTTGCATAATATAATACAAATCAGGAGTGTTTGTACGAGATGTAATTGCAATACGGATAACTGTTGAAACATCACCTACATGACCCTTAAAAGCATCAGGGTTCTGTTTGTATTCTTTAACATTTGGAGTAAATCCACAAGCAGAGCAAAGTTCTTTGATTTTGTTAAACCATTCTTCTTTGCTGTCGTCTGCAGAATATGCTTCCTTATATTTTGTAAGAATTTCTATTGCATCTTCCTTGTTTATATTTTCAGGAAGAGTGTAATCGGCATCATAAAGTTCATTGTAGAAGAATGAAACATAATTTTCAACTTCTTCCCAACAAGCAATATCTTTTCTTGGTTTTGGATTATCTCTGTCAATATTTAAGATTGCTTTTGCTTTTTCGCTATCGGCTGTGAAAAGATTGTGTAATTTTTCGTTATAATCTTTTGCCCAAGCAACAACTAAAGCATAAACTTGATTGTTAGTCATAACAGAAATAACATTCTTTGATACATCATTGAATTTAACCATATCAAAAAGAGCACCTGAAACACTCATCTTTTTAAGGTTAAATGGGAATTTGCTGATATCTTCTGTCTTATTTGCTTTTCTCCATTCCTCAAAGTTGGAATTGAGAATTGTAAGCATATATTCTTTAACAGAAGCTTCGGGATAACCCTTTTCAATATAGAAAGAAACGTTTGCTTCTGGGTCCTTTCTCTTTGAAAGTTTTCTCTTGCCACCGTTTTCTTCTTTCATAATCGGAGCGATATGAGCATATTTAAGTGGTTTATTTCCCAATGCTCTGAAAAGCTCAATATGAATTGGCACAGATGCTATCCATTCGTCCCCACGGACAACATGCGTTGTTCGCATAAGGTGGTCGTCAACTGCATGAGCAAAATGATAGGTTGGAATTCCGTCAGCCTTTAAAACAACAACGTCATTCACGTTTTCGCTCATTTCAATTTTACCCTTAATCATATCTTCATATTTAATTTTTCTCTGTATATCACCTGTTGAGCGAAGTCTTACAGTGTAAGGGATGCCTGCGTTAACCTTTTCAACGATTTCTTCATCAGAAAGGTCACGACATTTTGCATAAGCACCATAATAACCCTTGATATCTTCATTTTCTTGCTTTGCACGAATTTCATCAAGGTCCTCAGGAGTACAGAAACAAGGATATGCCTTGCCTTCTTCCATAAGTTTTTTAGCAAAAGCACGATAGATTTCTCTACGCTGACTTTGTGTGTATGGTCCGTAGTTACCCTTTTCAACATTAAATCCTGTTACACCTTCGTCGGGTGCAACGCCAAATGCCTCAAGACCTGTTACAATGCCTGTAACACCATCTTCGACTTCACGCTTTTTGTCAGTATCTTCAATACGGAGCATATAAACGCCACCAGTTGTATCGGCAGTGAGCTTTGATGCGAAACCTGCATAAAGTCCGCCAAAGTGAAGATATCCTGTTGGGCTTGGAGCAAATCTTGTTACCCTTGCACCCTCTGGTAAATCTCTTATAGGGTAAAGTTTTTCATAATATTCTGTGGTCTTGTCCACGTCTGAAAAAATAAGTTCAGCTATTTTTTTGCAGTCTGTCATTTATAGTTAACCTCTTATTCAGGAAGAATTGCGTTTGTTGTAATGTACTTAACACCATTTTCAAGCATAACATTAAGCACGTCTGCTGTGTCAACTGTCCAGCAAGCAGCAGTAAGCTTGTTGTCGTGGATTTTCTGAATCATATCAGGATTTTTAAGTGCTCTCTTTGCTTCAAAAGCAACACCGAAACCGTTTTCGATACATTCAAAGAGCTTTTCGTCCTTAATTCCGTGCATAAGGAGCCAAAGTGTCATATTTGGTGAAAGACGTTTAAATTCACGAAGCACTGATGCGTGGAAGGAAATCACGATAACGTCGTCTTCAATGTCGTAAGCACGAATGATATCAAGAAGACTCTTGACTTTTTCGATACGCTTGTCCTTTACTTCAATCATTGGTTTAATGTTTGCTTCTTTACAGATTTCGATATACTCTTCAACAAGGCAAACACCTGCATTTGGATATTTTTCGATATTTGCACCATTTGTGAATTTAACCTTTTTAAGGTCTTCGTAAGACCAATTTTTAACATCGCCCTTTTCGTCCGCCATTGACTGGAGCATATAGTCGTGGATGATTACCCATTTGCCGTCAATTGTACAATGAACATCACATTCAAGAGCATAGTAGTTGTATTTTGCAGCTTCTTTGAAAGCTTCAATTGTATTTTCAGGCACGATTGATGAAAGTCCACGGTGTGCTGTAAAGTGAACATCGGACAAATCCTTGTTTGTTGCTTGTACAGATGGAAGAGTGTCTTTTGCCTTTTTCTCGCCATATCTAATTTCAGTATAGGTCTTTCTTGCGGCAATCGCAAGAGCAGTAGGGATTGCCAAACCTACACCAAGTTTTAACCATTTTTTCGCGCTGTTTTTCATAGTCATTCCACCCTTATCACTCAATAAAATATAATTACAAGCCATTATACTATATAAATAGAAAAATGTAAACTCTATATTTGCAAAAATTACGCTATGTTTTTAACGGGAAAATATGGTCAGAAGTTATATAAACTTGCGTTTTTTCAGTATGTGTGATATAATACACAGAAAATGGATTATTATGAGCAATTATGTAATTTTTCAGGAAAGGAGCGACAAGGGTTATGGATTTTCTCGAAATGTTATATAATGCAATCTATTTGGTTGGAATTCAGACATTGAGATACGGAAAAAGATTTTTTGTGTGGCTTTTGTCGTTACTTTTAAAGCCGATTAAGGCTATCAGCACATTGATAATTACTCTAGTAATTGTTATTAACAAGTATGCCTTGAAAACATTCCATAAAACTGTGGACGAGCTTAAAAATCTTGTTGCAGACGCAAAAAAGACCTTCTCAAAAAAATCAGCAGAACCAGAGAAACAGAAGAAACTTTTTTACTATATCTCTGTTGCAGTCAAGAAGTATAAAAATGCTTTTGGCTATGCAATGAATTTGATAATTCCCGTGGTATCATTGGTTTTTCTTTTGAATATAATAGGTCTTTGGTCAGAGATTAACTTTGCTTTGCAGATAAGCTATGAAGATGAAATAATCGGATATGTTCAGAACGAAGATGTGTACAAGGAGGCAAAAAACCTTGCTTATGCCCGTTTGGATACCGGAACAAATACGATAACGATTGATAGCAATATGCAAAAAACATCCATTATCAATACTCCCGAATACAAGATTGTTCCTGTAAAACGTAGCCAGATAAATACTGCAACGGAAATTTGCGACAAGCTTATTGAAAAATCCAACAGTAAAATTACAAACGCATGTGGAATTTATATTGATGGTGAGTTTGTTTGTGCTGTGAAAAACGAGACTGACGCATTGAGTGTTTTTGATACCATTTTATCGGAAAACGAAACGGGAGAAGCAAACGCAGTTGTGAGTTTTGTTGAGAATATAGACTATATTCAAGGTCTTTATCCTGACAACGAGGGTACAATTAAGGATGCAGCCTTCTTGCAACAAAAACTTAAAACAAACAAGAGGGATGCAAAATACTATACTGTTCTTGAAGGCGACACTCTGTCCAAAATTATAGAAAAATTTGGAATTTCTGCTTCATATATATATGAGTTAAATCCAAGTTTAACAGAAGAAGTTGTTCCCGGACAAAATCTTCTGGTACAAAAAGAAGAAAAGTATATTCAGGTGCAAACAACAAAGACAGAATACAAAGAAGTTGAAATACCTTTTGAAACTATAAAAATCAACTCAAACACCTTGTATGTAGGGGACAGTAGAACGGTTACCAAAGGAGAAAAGGGGTTAGAAAAGGTTACTCAGTTGGTTACATATATTAATGGTGTGGCGGTTTCTACAAAAGAGGTTTCAAGGTCTGTAATCAGGGAGCCTGTAAGTGAAAAGATTCACGTTGGAACAAAGAAAAACCCATATCTTTCAGGTGGAGTAGTTTCTTTTGGGGGCAAGTTCCTTTGGCCTACCATTGGTGCTTATGAAATTTCATCCTATTATGGTGCTCGTGACTTGGGTGATGGATGGCACGATGGTATTGATATTGTTCGTCCCGGCGGAAGTACAGGGTGCACAATCGTGGCTGCAGAAGGTGGAACAGTTACTCACGCAGGATGGAAAAACACTGCTGGATATACGGTTATCATTGACCACGGAAATGGTTTCCAGACTCGATATTATCATATGCAGGCAGGTTCTATTATGGTGTCCTCGGGACAGAAGGTTGGTAGAGGTCAGCCCATTGGTAAAATAGGTGCAACGGGATTTGTAACCGGTCCACATCTTCATTTTGAGATTAGAGTAAATGGTAAGAGTGTAAATCCTTTACCATATTTGAAATAAGGCAGGGTAAAAATGGAACAATTTATAATTGCCGGATTAAAAACTGAATATAAAGTTCGTGGTGAGCTTTTGAGGTCTCGTTCGGAAAAATATCGTGCAAGTTTCGATAGTTCAGAAACACAAATAAGGCTCAACATAAAAGAAGATTTTCTTTTAAAACAGAGAGAGGATATTCCCAATCTCACAGCAGACGAACACGAATATATGTGGACGGGAAGTGCTTTCTATAACGAGTTGTTAAAATTCAACGGTATGATGCTTCATTCATCCTGTGTCGAAAAAGATGGTTATGCATATCTGTTTTCAGCAAGAAGCGGAACGGGGAAATCAACACACACCCATTTGTGGCTTGAGAATTTGTCGGGAACAAGAATTATTAATGATGATAAGCCTGCATTGGTTTGCGAAGATGGTAACTGGTATGTGTGGGGAACTCCGTTTTCAGGAAAAACTGACGAAAATGCCAATGTTAAAATCCCTGTGAGAGCCATAATATTTTTGCACAGAAGTTCAGAAAACCATGTTGAAAAAATGCCGACTGCAAGGGCGGTAGGGCTTTTGCTTGAACAAACAATAAACCCTGTAAACAGGGAGATGGCAGAAAAAATGTTGGAGTTGGTGGATTCACTCTTGAAAACAATACCAACATTTTCCTTGGGCTGTAATATGGACCCACAGGCTGCAAGTATTGCATATAGCGAAATTGAAAGGTTGATAAATAATGAAGGTTAAAGAAGGTTTTATCTTAAAGGATGTTGCAGGCAGCAAAATCGTTATTGCAACAGGTGAACAGAGATTAAATTTCAATGGAGTTATCACTTTTAATGATGTAGGTGCAGAGGTGTTTACTCTTCTCGACGGAAACAATTCTGTTGAGGATATAGTTGCTAAGATTTCAAGTGACTACAATGCACCTGTTGAAGTTGTGAAGGCAGACGTTGAAAAGCTTATAGAAAAAATGAAAAAGCATAATCTTATCGAAGAATAAGGATATTGAAATGAAAGAAAAATCTATGTTTAAGTGGATGTACATCAACTGTGGTGGACGTGTTAAAGAGGGTGTAGTGCTTGTTGTGCTTAATGCTTGGTCTGCTGTGTGTGTAACCATATTCGCCCTTTTATCGCAAAAGGTTATGGATAGTGCACAGGTTGGTGACAAATCCTCACTTGTAAAAAATTCAGTATATCTTTTGCTACTTATTTTATCACAGATTTTAGCAAGAGTTGTGGCTTCCCTTGTTGAAGCTATAAGTCAGGGTAAGGCAGAAATCAGTTTGAGGACAAATGTTTTCTCAAATGTTATTAGGGGTGCGTATGCAGATTCGGTGGAAAATCATAGTGGAGATTTAATGACACGTTTAACTGCGGACGTTCAGGTTGTCAGTGATAATTATGTTCACATTTTCCCGGCTGCAGTCGCTTTTGCTGTCAGAATTCTCAGCGGTGCAATCGCTCTTTATCAGATTGATAAGGATTTCGCAACAATATTTGTTTTTTGTGGAGTTTTAATTGTTATAGTAGCAGCACTTTCCAGAAAGCATTTAAAGAAGTTACACCGCAGAGTTCAGGAAAAGGACTCTAAGGTTCGCTCTTTTATGCAGGAGATGATTGAAAATCTTTTTGCCATAAAAGTCTTTGAAATTGAAGAAAAAATCATAAAAATTTCGGCAAAACAACAAGCAAAATTCTATCGTGAAAAGGTAAGGAAAAAGGGCTTTGCAACAATAGCGGGAATTGGCTTTTCGCTTGCCTTTGCAGTAGGCTTTTTAGTGGCAGTATCATACGGCTCTTACGGAGTTTTGAACGGAACTATGACTTTTGGTGCAGTTGTTGCCATTGTTCAGCTTGTTAACCAATTGCAGACTCCTGTAGTAGGTATTACAGGTATTTTACCTTCGTTTTTTGCTATGACTACATCTGCTCAAAGACTTGCAGAAATCTGTAGTGAGAACAATAAAACAGAAAAGGATATTTCTGTTGATTATGACGATTTCTTGAAAATTAAGGTTAGAGATGCAGTTTTTGGATATGGCGAAGATAAGGTGTTTTCCAATGCTACATTTACTGTTAGAAAAGGTGAATTTATCGGTATTGAGGGTCCTTCGGGCTCAGGAAAATCCACGGTCTTGAAGCTCATAACTGGCTTATATCCCGTTGATGGCGGAAAGGTTACTATTGAGACTAAGGATAACGAGTATGACTGTAAACAGATAAAGAATTTATTTTCATTTGTGCCACAGGGTAATATGCTTTTCAGTGGTACAGTAAAGGAAAATTTAACAATTCTTAATCCGGAGGCTACTGACGAGGATATAAGAGATGCGTTAACAATGGTATCTGCAGAATTTGCCTATGACCTTGATGGTGGGTTAGATTTCGTTTTGGGCGAGGCAGGTGCAGGAATCTCCGAAGGTCAGGCACAGAGAATTGCTATCGCACGAGCACTTTTAGCAAAAAATGGCGTTATTCTTATGGATGAAGCAACAAGTGCACTTGATGCGGAAACAGAGGAAACAGTAATAAAAAATCTAAAAGAGAAAAAGAATCTAACAGTGTTAATTATCACACATCGAGAAGCGGTTTTAGATAAATGCGATAGAATTATTACCGTAGCTAATGGTGCGGTGGAAGAAAATTAACGTTGCAAGAGAATTTTTAATGAAAAATGTTGCAATATTTTTAATGCTTTGATATAATTAAGTCGATTATGAAAATATTATAATATTAGGAGTAATGGTATGGAATACAACACAAAAAATACTCAGGTTAATGAGGGTATTGATTTTCAGAGCATAGCACAGTATGCTGTTCGTATTATTCAGAAATGGTGGGCAATTTTGCTTAGTGCCGTTATCTGTGCAAGCGTTGGTTTTATTATTGCTAAGGCTACTTATGTTCCTAAATACACATGTACAATGGAATTTGCTATAAGTAACAGAGAGGCAAATACAAACTCAGCCGGTCAGACATCATCAGATATTAACGCAAGTAATATGCTCGCAAAAAACTATTTGCGTTTGACAACATCTGCAGACTTTATGAACATCGTTGCAAATCAGTCAGGATACAAAATTACGGGCAAAGATGTTAAGAAGATGGTTAAGTCAACACATATTGAAGATACATCATTTATCTCTGTTTCAATCACATCATCAGACCCTAAGGTTTCTTATAGTGTTGCAAAGAGCTTTGTAAACAATTTTGAAAACTTTGCAAAGGATATTTTGCCAAGCACAAACGCAAAGGTTTCTGAACTCCCTGTAGAACCTGAACAGGCAAATGCTAATAATACTACACTCTTATATACACTTTTAGGTTTCTGCTTAGGTGCAGGTATTGTAATGCTTGCAATCTGCATTATCATTTTCATTAAAGATACTGCTAAGGTTCCTGATGATATTACAAACAAACTTGGCCAAAAAATCATTGGTTCTATCATTCACCTTAAAAAACCTGCAGAAAACAAGAGCCTTCTTATTACTGACAAGAAAACAGGCTTTATGTTTATTGAATCCTTTAAGTTGATTCGTACGAAGCTTGAAAATATAGCAAAGAGACACGATTACAAAATCTTTGTTTTCACAAGTACAATGGAAAATGAAGGTAAAACAACAATCGCAACAAACACAGCTCTTGCTCTTGCAAAAACAGGCAAATCAGTTCTCTTGATTGATGCTGACCTTCGTAAACCATCAGTTTATAAGGAACTTGGTGTTGCTGTTGGCAACGATTTAGGTCTTCCCGGTGTTGTTTCAGGCGAAAGAACATTAAGTGATTCAATCAAGTATTATGAAAAGTTCAACCTTTTCCTTTTGGTTACAAGCCAGCCAATTTCAGAGCCTGCAGAACTTCTTTCAGCAGATGAAATGACAGAAGTAATGGATGCAATTAGAAACGAGTTTGATTACGTTATTGTTGATACTCCTCCTGCAGGTATTGTTGCCGATGCAAGTATTATTGCACAGTATTCAGATGCTAACGTTATGGTTGTTCGTAGAGACCGTGCATCAATGCGTAGAATCAGAAGAACAATCGACGATATGGCAGGTACAGGTAAAGAGGTTGTCGGTTGTATTTATAACGATGCTGAAAGCGGTTCAGTTCTTAGTTTTATTAAGAAGAACAAGAAGGGCAAAAAGGGTTATGGCTACGGATATGGCTATGGTTATGGCTATGGATATGGCTATGGTTATGACTCTGAAAGCAAAAAAAGCAAGAAATAATATTTGAAAAATTTATTTTGGCTCGCAGACGGATGGTAAAACATCTGTCTGTGGGCATAATTTATGTAAAAAGGACAGGAAAATGGCAGAAGCAAAAATGATTTCACCTCAAGAAAATAAGATGGGTACAATGCCCATCGGCAAACTGTTGGCAACAATGTCTACACCAATGATGATTTCAATGTTGGTACAGGCTTTTTATAATGTTGTTGACAGCGTTTTTGTATCTCAAATAAGTGAAAATGCACTTAATGCAGTTTCTTTGGCATTCCCATTACAGCAGTTGATTATTGCTGTTTGTGGTGGTACAGCGGTCGGTATGAATGCATTGTTATCACGTTCCTTGGGAGCGAAACAATTCGACAGAGCTAACAAAATCGCAAACTCAGGAATTTTTCTCTTTCTTTGTAGTGCAGTAGTATTTTCCACGATTGGAATCTTCTTATCTAAGATATTCTTTCAGGCACAGACGGATGTGGAAGAGATTGTGAAATATGGCACGGATTATGCCACGGTTTGTCTAGGATGTTCTATTGGTATTTGTAGTCAATTTTGTTTTGAAAAGCTTTTACAATCAACAGGAAGAACAACTCTTTCCATGGTTGCTCAGTTAGTGGGTGCTATAATAAATATAATACTTGACCCTATTTTGATTTTTGGGCTTTTAGGTATGCCACGACTTGAGGTTTTAGGGGCGGCTATTGCTACCGTAGCGGGTCAAATTGTTGCGGCAACTCTCGCAATTATTTTTAACATTAAATACAACAAGGATATTCACATAAGTCTCAAACTTATTCGTTGGGATTCTAAAATTGTTAAGGATATCTATAAAATCGGCTTACCATCCATTGTAATGCAGTCAATTGGCTCTGTTATGACCTTTACAATGAATAAAATCCTGCTTTCTTTCACCACAACAGCAACAGCCGTTTTTGGAAGCTACTTCAAGTTACAGAGTTTTGTTTTTATGCCAATTTTCGGATTGAATAACGGAATGGTACCAATTATTGCATATAACTACGGTGCAAAAAGATATGACCGAGTAAAGAAAACCATTACGATTACAATTGTAACTGCAATTAGCATAATGCTTATTGGCTTGTTGGCATTTGAAACGATTCCACATATCCTATTGTCCTTCTTTAATGCGTCCGACGAAATGTTAAGAATAGGCGTTCCAGCATTGAGAATAATAGGTACACATTATATGCTTGCAGGATTCTGTATTATCGCAGGTTCAGTTTGTCAGGCAATTGGAAAACCGGTTTATAGTCTTATTGTTTCAGTTTGCCGACAACTTGTTGTTCTTTTACCATCAGCGTGGTTGCTTTCCTTGAGTGGAAGACTTGAGCTTGTATGGTTCTGCTTCCCTATTGCAGAAATCGTTTCTTGTATAATGAGCTCCATCTTCCTAAGCAAGACCATGCGTAGAGCTAAGGAAAAAATGAAGGATATTATCGTATAATTGAGACAAAGAAAGAAGGTAGATACCATTTGGCATCTACCTTTTATTTATTTTAATATTTCTTTTGCAGGATATGTTTTGTTATTAGGGGTGTCGTCATATCCTCCGGACTCAATCCATATAGATTCGCCTTTGTTTTCATAATCACAGTCAAAAGATATGTTTTCCATAGCACCATTTTCCCATGTTGCCTCACTGTTAGGAAAGAATGAATTGGTAATTTCACATTCTTTCCACATCTCCCATTCGTCTGCATTGGCGATTAAACCACCTGCGTTTTTAATTTCACAACTGCGACGACGGTTGTTAAAGGCAAAATCTTCTTGGAAAACATAGGTTGTGTCAATGAGATGTGCCTCAATAGGATAACTGATTGAGGCAGTTTTTATCCACTCACCATTTTCCTCTTTTATAAACTGTGAAAAATATGTTTTCTCATTTTCATAGTGTCTTTCAATTTTCATGGAATACCAGGTATCCACCTTCCAATCAAAGGCGGTATAAACCTGTTTGCCTTCACCTTCACCACCAAAATCACCGTGATGGCCATCGAGAGTGAATTCAATAGTAGGCCTTGTGCCATCGGGTAAATCCCAAAGAGATAGCAAGAGAACGTGCTTTCCTAAAAAGTTTTGAAATCCTGCATATCCGTAAGCCCAGTTGTGCACTGCCCAATAAGTACCCCACGCATCTTCTGTGCATTTCCAATCAATAGTTACCGCATCAAAGTAGGTGCTTTCGGAAAGCCATTGAACATACATATTCGGAGCGTGTCTTAAAAGCAACGAGGGGAGAGGATGACTTTCCGTTGTTTCCACTTTTTCTTCAGTTGTAGTTGTATCAACTGTCGCATTAACACTATCGGTTTTTAATTGACTCCAGAAAAATAAGCCTGAAAAAGAAATTACCACTACAAGGGATAATGAAATTATTGTGATAAGGAATTTCTTATTCATAGGTAATTATAAATTAAAGATTCTTAGCAAGTTCTTTGATATATGCCTTGAAATCTTCGCTGATTTCAGGATGCTTAAGAGCAACCTCACAGTTTGCCTTCATAATGCCCATTTTGTTACCCATATCATAACGAACACCCTCGTAATCAAGAGCAATAACACCCTTTGTCTGAGCGAGAGTTTTCATAGCATCAGTAAGTTGAAGTTCATTACCTGCACCCTTTGGTGTGCTTTCAAGAATCTCAAAGATTTCAGGTGGCATAACAACACGACCTAAAATTGAGTAGTTGGACATAATTTCTTCTGGCTTTGGTTTTTCAATCATATCTGTACAGTTGAATGCTTTTTCTTCAAGCTGTTCAACCTTGAGTGAGCAGTATTTGCAAACGTCCTTTGCAGGAACTTCTTTGACGCCAACAACACCCTTACCGTACTTTTCATAAGCGTCGATGAGCTGTTTTGTAACAGGCTCGCCTTCGGAAATGAAAACATCGTCACCATAAAGAATAGCAAAAGGCTCGTTGCCAATAAAGTTCTTTGCACAGAGGACAGCGTGACCTAAGCCGCCTGTTTCTTTTTGACGAAGAAAATATGTATTGCAAAGCTGTGAACATTCAAGAACAGAATCATAAAGCTCTTTCTTTTCAGGGTTTTTGCTAAGCTTGTCTTCAAGCTCGTAAGCGTGGTCAAAATGGTCTTCAATAACACCTTTGCCACGATTTGTGATGATAAGTACATCAGTAATACCTGATTTTGCTGCTTCTTCAACAAGATACTGAATAGCAGGTTTGTCAACGATATTAAGCATTTCCTTTGGAACGGCTTTTGATGCGGGGAGAACTCTTGTGCCAAGACCTGCGGCAGGGATAATAGCTTTTGTGATTTTCATAATAAGAACTCCTTAATATATTTTCTATTTTAATGATTGAATATCATTAATATTAATTCAAAACCAACAAGCACAGCTTTTTCGGCTAAAACTGATAAGAAAGCAGCGCCATAGGACACTCCACCTGCTTTTAAAATCATACTCTTTGCAGTATCCGAATCCTTTTCTTTTAGGCGTATATCCTTAATTGTCTTTACTATGTGCTTGTAATACCATTTGTTTGCATTTGAGCCCATATAGATTACAAGAATAAGGGACAAAAGACTTTGCGAAAGGAGAATGGTTACTCCAAGCTTGTTTTCTGTGATTGCTTTTTGTGCCTCGGACGTTAGTTGTGCAACAGCATGGTTGTATTCTTCCGTTGTCATATCTGCATTGTTAAGAGCAACAATCTCTTCACGATATTTTACCATAGATTCAGCAAATCTCTGAACAGGTGGAAGATAACTAAAAAATGAAAGGCTCAATAAGAGTGCCATAACAATTACACCGTGTTTATAGAGTTTTCTGTAAAAGAACCAATATGGCGCAAAGAAAATTGCTGCCCAATTCCATTGCTTTCGTCCGTTTTTTATGTTAAAGAACTTTTGAATATATCTGTACGAGTCCTGCTGAACAAAGACTGCAACATCTTCCGTTGAAACCCCTACTTCAAGCTCGGGTGGAAAATTCTTCAAAGGCTCCTGTATGGATACACCTATTGTGAGAGGTGAGAATGGTTGAGAAATCTCATTGTTATTAATCTTCTTGTATGTTTCGGGAATTGTGAAGACAGGATTTCGCTGAATTTCTGAAACAGGTGGTTCTGTGGATTCCCAACGGAAATCGTCACCATGCTTTTCTGCGTTGCCACAAGCACCGTTTTGCTTATAGCAGTCACGATGATGTGGTGTTCCGCATAAAGGACACACAACTATATCATCATCTGCAGAGAATGGCTGATTGCAAATGGGACAATTATCGTGTGAATATCTGAATTTATTTTCTGCCATAACTTATACATTCCAACTGTTAATATATTTTTCTTGTTCATCTGTGAGAACATCAATAGAAGTTCCCCAACTGTTAAGCTTTCTTAAAGCAACTTTTTTGTCGATTTCTTCAGGAACATCAATAACTGATGCAGTAAGCTTGTCGTGATTTTTCACGATATATTCAGCACAAAGAGCCTGAATAGAGAAACTCATATCCATAATTTCTGCAGGGTGACCATCACCGGCAGCGAGATTTACAAGTCTGCCTTCTGCAATTATACTGATTGTTCTGCCGTCGGGAAGAACATAGCCCATAATATTATTTCTCTGTGGCTTGATTTCAACTGCAATTTCTTCAAGGTCGGGAAGATTTATTTCCACATTGAAATGACCTGCGTTGCAGCAAATTGCACCATCCTTCATGTTTTCGAAGACTTTTTTAGTAATAACATCCTTACAACCCGTAACAGTAACAAAAAAGTCACCTTCTTTTGCAGCTTCAGTCATTTCCATTACAGAAAAGCCATCCATTCTTGCTTCCATAGCCTTGATTGGGTCGATTTCAGTAACAATTACCTGTGCGCCAAGGGCGTTTGCTCTCATAGCAACACCTTTACCACACCAGCCATAACCTGCAACAACAACCTTTTTACCTGCAACAATTAAGTTTGTTGTACGGTTAATTCCGTCCCATACGGACTGACCTGTGCCGTAACGATTATCAAAGAGATATTTACATTTTGCATTGTTAACAGCAATCATAGGGAATTTAAGTGCACCATCGTTGTGCATTGAAACAAGACGGATAATACCCGTTGTAGTTTCTTCACAACCACCTAAAACATTGGGCAAAAGCTCAGGGTATTCGTTGTGAATAAGATTAACAAGGTCTCCACCGTCATCAATAATAACATCAGGACCTGCTTCAATTACGCATTTAAGATGTTCTTTGTATTCTTCTGCAGTAGCATTGTACCAAGAAAAAACATTAAGGCCGTTGTGTGCAAGTGCAGCGGCAACATCATCCTGTGTTGAAAGTGGGTTTGAGCCTGTTACATACATTTCTGCTCCACCAGCAGCCAAAACAGTACAAAGATATGCGGTTTTTGCTTCTAAATGAATTGAGAGAGCAACCTTTAAACCGTTAAAAGGTTTGCTTTCACAGAAATCCTTTTCAATACTTCTTAAAACGGGCATATGCGCTCTTACCCAATCAATTTTTTGTTGACCTGATTCATAAAGATTTATATCGCGTACAAGACTCATTTTCTTTTCTCCAATAGTAATTGTATTATATTTAACTATAATACCATAATAGGTCATAAAAAGCAACAAGATTAAATTGGATAAAATATGCAGTCGGAAAACATTGACATTAATTTGAATTTATGGCATAATACAGAATGTGTATGGACTATAACAAGTGAAATGCGGAGGAAAAGCAATGAAATCAACTCTTTTAAGAATTGTATCAATAATTATGGCAATCAGTTTAATAGTTTGTAGTTTTGCTTCTTGTCAAATTGCTATTGAAGAAGAACCTGCAGGTAATGGCGGAGTGGATATCGCAGGACCAGACGACGACCTTTTTGACGATGATATCACACAGGATAACTCAGGTAATAATTCCAACGGTAACAATAGTGGCAACAACGGAAACAGCACTAACAATGGTGGGAACAGTACTAATAATGGCGGAAATAGTTCCAATGGTGGAAATAGCACCAATAATGGCGGAAATAGTGGCAGTAATAGCAACAACAATAACGGAACAGGTAGCAATATCAGCATTCCACAGATTGACTGGGCAGGCACAGCAAATGATGCTGACCAGGCAATGAAAGATTTCTATGCACACTTTGATACTCCTGAAGAGAGAATTGAAATTCTCAGAATGGCAGGATATGAGTATGATGCAGAACAGCAGATTTTCTATACTCACTTAAATCCGTGGCAGAGATATTTTGGTTTCCATGATATTTATGACCGTGCAGCTCCTATCACAAATATGTGGTACTTAACACTTAAGATTGACTTTACTTATGGTGCATATGATTGGAGACTTCAGTGGTGGAAGGGCCAGTACGGTGTTCTTGAAGGTGCAGAGCTTGGTGTTTATACAAAGGATGCAGGATCATGGGGCGACTTCTATGATTGTGCTGCTGATGAAAACCTTCTTAAAATGGAGTTTGAATATTATCAGTCTGCTGCAGATTATAACAACAAGAATCCTCTTTTCATCAGATATGAACAGGAGCATTGGTGGCTTACAGGCTTTAAGTTTGGTGTTACCCAGCCACAGAAATGCGTAGTTAAGGCAGTTCTTTATGCCCGTGATGATGTAATGGCTGACGGAATTGAAGAAGGTCTTAAAAATGTTACTGACGACAAGGGCAACTGGAATGGATTTACAGCTTACAGACCAGGTTCAAACCAGACAAACTTCTATGTAAGAAATGGTAATGTTTTCGAGATTGTTTGGAAGACAGCAGGTTATGTTAACTACAGTTACATGATGGATGGTAACGAAGACGACGCAGAAATTCCAACAGAATAAAAATTAGCATAAAAATGACCCACAATACGTCCTGTATTGTGGGTTTTTGTTTGTAAAACACATATAATAAAAATATAAGTAAAAAAACTTTCTTATTATAGTTGAAAAATTGTAAATTTTAGTGTAAAATAGACAAACAATGTTTAATATTTAACTATTTTTACAAATCTTTTTGGAGGAATTGTATGAATTATACACTTACAAAGAAACAAGCAAAAGAACTTGTTGAGTCAAAACTTTCTCATTTTATCGGAGTTAATCCAAATGAAGCAACAAATGAGCAATTTTATAAGGCTATTGCTCTTATCGTAAGAGATATGATGAGTCAGGGCAGAGCAGAGTTTTCAAAGGAAGGCTCAAAAAAAGGAACAAAGAGAGTTTACTATCTCTGTATGGAGTTCCTTATGGGTCGTTCACTTAAAAATAATCTTTATAACCTTAATCTTACAAGCACATTTGAAAGTGTTTTAAAGGATTATGGTATCAAGATGGATTCGATTTATGAGTGTGAGCCTGACGCAGGTCTTGGCAACGGTGGTCTTGGTCGTCTTGCCGCTTGTTATCTTGATGGTCTTGCAACTCAGGGTTATGTTGCAAAGGGTTACACAATTCTTTATGAATATGGTATTTTCAAACAAAAATTAGTTGACGGTTGGCAGACAGAGCTTCCTGATTTCTGGCTTCCCGGCGGTGATGTGTGGCTTGTTCCACACGAAGAACAGGCTATGGAAATCAAGTTCGAGGGTGAAGTAAAGGATATCTGGGAAGAACACTATCACCATGTTGAAATTGAAAACCCCACAGTTATTCAGGCAATTCCTTATGATATGCACGTTGCAGGTAAGGACGGTAAGGGCGTCTCTGTTCTTCGTCTTTGGGCTGCAAAAGCTCCTGGTCTTGATATGGCACTCTTTAATCAGGGTGACTATATGAGAGCTATGGAAAGAAATGCTATGGCAGAGGTTATCAGCAAGGTTCTTTACCCTGCAGATAATCATCCTGAAGGAAAATCACTTCGTCTTCGTCAGCAGTATTTCCTTGTTTCTGCATCTGTTCAGGATATCGTTCAGCACCACCTTCGTGAGTTCGGTACAATGGATAACTTTGCAGATAAGGTTGCAATTCATGTTAATGATACTCATCCAACAATGGCAATTCCTGAGCTTATGAGAATTATGCTTGACGAATGTGGCTATGGTTGGGACGAAGCTTGGAACATTGTTACAAAAACAGTTGCTTACACAAACCATAC
>JAFYSE010000059.1 GCA_017546665.1 Clostridia bacterium
CATTACGTAAGGACGACGAATAATAAAGGAGTGATTTTGAATGCCAGGAACAAGAAAACTCGGCAGAACAAGCGATCACCGCAAGGCTATGCTCAGAGGTATGGTAACATATCTTATCGAGAACGGTCAGATTGAAACAACTGTAACAAGAGCCAAAGAAGTAAAGGCTATGGCTGAAAAAATGATTACAATCGCTAAATCAAGCGACCTTCACTCAAAGAGACAGGTTTACTCTTACATCACAAAAGAGTCTGTAGCTAAGAAGTTGATGGAAGAAGTAGCTCCAAAGTTCGCAGATAAGAACGGTGGCTACACACGTGTTATCAAGACCGGCCCAAGAAGAGGCGATGCTGCTGAAATGTGCATCATCGAACTCATCGCTGACTAATGCGGTAAGGCTTTAAAAGACCAATAAATTAACCCCTCGGGAATTCCCGAGGGGTATTTTTTTATGTAAAGAGCAATGCAACAAATCATTGCTTGACTTTTTATTGTATCTATGCAATTATAAAATTAGGAAGTAGGTGATAACTATGCAGAGTAAAGCCTTGTAAAACTAATTAAAGAGGTGATTTTATGAACGAAATAAAAAAATATGGCTACTTTTCAATAATAGTAATTTATATTATAACAGCAATAACTTCTGTATTGGAAATTATTTATATAGCAGGTGAATATTGTTTTGACACAAAACTTTTACCTGAATCTATTTGGGATTTTCTTGACACTTATTTTTATTATGAAGCCCTACCATTTAGAATTATGATTGCAGTTGCAATACTTGCTGTGTTATCAATATTATTGTTTGTTTTTTACAGAAAGAATATTTCCAACGCAACAGCAATCTTATCGTCAACGATGCCAATAGTATCAGCAATTGGATGGACATCTCATTATTGGATTTCTAATGTAACAGATAAAGCAGATATTGGATATATTATAATTTCTGTTATTTGCATTATTCACATTGTTGCAACAGGAGTTTTCTTAATAAAAGATAAAGAAGAGTTTGATTATATGTAAATGAAAAAGGGACGGTAAAAACCGTCCCTTAATTTTTTGCCTATCGTAATTTAATTCCTATACACATAAACCCATTGTCAACAATATCAACAACACCGTATTCGTCATCCTTTAATGCACCGGGGCAAAAGAGTTTGACACCATCTCCATTATCTTCCTGTTGTCTGTGGTTGTGTCCGTAAAGGGCTAACTGACAATTATTTCGTTTCGAAAGAGTAATAAGTCTGCTTAATGAACTCTTAACATATTCATAGTGTCCGTGGGTAATGTAAATTTTAAGTCCACCCTCATTTATGATTTGATTTTTGGGATATTTACAATGAAAATCATTATTGCCACAGACTTCATAAATTCGTTTGCCTTCAAGCAAAGGCTTTGCTCGTTCAAAATCGTAATGGCCATCACCTAAAAACACAACTACCTCTGCAGTCGGTTGAGCCTCAATAGCTTTTTTCATGGAAAAGAAATCTCCGTGTGAGTCGGACAAAACAAGTATTCTCAAGCATATCCCTCCTTCGTTAAGCATAGTATTATTATATATGATTGTGGTGGTGTTTTCAATGAATAACAATAATTTTGATGAAATAATTAATTCAGTAAAGTCACAAGATAGCCAAAAAGAAACAGAAGATTTTCTTAAAAAGAAATTAAATCCTTCCCAGACCAAGAAATTGAAAGAGGTTATGAGTGACAAAGGTGCTTTGGAACAGCTATTGTCAACTCCACAAGCAAAGGCTTTGTTAAAGAAGTTTATGGAGGCTCAAGATGATTGATATTGAAAATCTACTCTCATCTATAAGTGATGAGGATATGGCGAAAATAAAGGACCTTGCAAAGAATTTGTCAGGTAGCGAAGAAAAGAAAGCACCCGAAACTGAAAAAAGCAATTTCCCTATTGATTTGAATACAATGAATAAGATAATGTCAGTTATGGGCAGTATGGGCAAGGAGGATTATCGTACAAGACTTATTACTGACCTAAAACCCATGCTGAGTGATGAAAGACAGAAAAAAGCGGATGAGGCAGTGAAATTTTTGCAACTGATGGAAATTTTACCATTACTCAGGGGGATGTTTTAATGAGTAATTATTCTTATAGTGAAATTCAGGATATGCAGAGAAAGGCTATGGAAAGAGTCCGTGAAATGAAACGTAATTCAGATATTGTGACATCTTCTGCACAGAAGGAGTTTGACAGAGAAACTTTAATTCCACCTGTACAAAAGGTCATTGAACCCAAAATTACCAATATGCCACCGAATTTTCCAAAGAATAATCCTTATCCATCCTTTAAGACGGTTTTTGAGAATGAGAATAAAGTAACAGTAAAAGAACAGAAACCGCCCCAAAGACCCGCACAAGAAAAAAGAGATAATATAATTGAAACATTTTTTGCCGAGCCGGACAAAGCATTACTTTTGGGTCTAATTATGCTTTTAAAGAGCGAAAGAGCAGACGAAGCTCTTATTTTGGCATTAACATATATCCTGTCATAAAAAAGATAAAAATTGTCTTGACAAATAGACCTTAATGTACTCAAAGTACGCTTTATTTTTTTTCTTTTATAAACGCTCTAAATAATGGTAGGCAGGAAGAGAAGAATTTTTTATAGCTTTCGCAGTAATCTCTGTCTGCTCTTGTTCGTTTGCAGCCTCCTGCACGACATAAGGGATAGAATTTGCATTGTTTACACTTGTCTGGTACTGCAAGGCTTTCTCTTAGGAATTCTATTGCTTTTTCACTATGTGCAAGAGTGTCAAAATTCTCATTTTCATCATTGATATTACCGAGTAGCCACTGGTCAGTACAGTAAAAGTCACAAGGATACATATTTCCGTTGCCTTCAACTACAAATTGATGCATACAATGTCCGCACATTCCACATTGTTCCGTAGGATTTCCTAAAAATTGATGTACTATATTATCGAACCATCTCACACTTGTATATTGTCCACGAACATAGTCTTTAACATAGTAATTAAAGCACTTTATAAGGAAATCACCATATTGCTGTGGTGTCATATAAAGTTCACTTTCTGTCTTATCATCAAATGGACGCAGACAAGGAATGAACTGTAAATAACGGAAACCTTTACTATGAAAATACTTGTAAATCTCATCAATATGGTCGGCACAGTAGCCTGTAAGAACAGTAAGAATATTGAACTCAACCCTGTGTTTCTGCAATTTCTCTGCGGCTGCAATAATCTTATAAAAAGTATTTTCTCTGTTTGCATCCACTCGGAACTTGTTATGTTCAAAGTTTCCGTCAAGGCTTAATCCCACAAGGAAATTGTTATAGTGGAAAAACTCGCACCACTCGTCAGTTAAAAGAGTACCATTTGTCTGTGTGCTGAAATAAATTTGACTATTTAACTTGTTGGAAGATTTAACTTTCTCCACAAAATGCTTGAAATAGGGGAGACCGGCCATTAAAGGCTCACCACCCTGAAAAGCAAAGGCAACACTTTCACCATTGGCAAATTCCAATGCCTTTTCTATTAAATTGTCGGCAGTAGTTTCTGCCATAATACCGAAGGATGAAATCTCACGAAGTTCTGTAACATTGTGATAAAAGCAGTACTCACAACGCATATTACAAAGGCTTGATGCAGGTTTAATCATTATTGAAAGAGGGGGCATAATTTTCACTCTCTTTTAGAAATATACCCCACATTTCTGTGGGGCTTTATTTTTATAAGGTCTTATAATAATCGTAGTTAATACCACGACGGTTATCCTTGAAATTCTTCATAACAGTATCCATCTGTTTGTTCATTTCATCTGCGATTTCAGGATATGTGCTTGTACGGTTGTAGTTCTCACCCTTGTCGTCAGAAAGAATATAAAGCCAATTCTTACGGGTTTTATCGAAGAATGCAGGATTATCATTCTGCATTTTACGGAAATACTTGAATGTCACATATTCATTTTCAGTAAGAATAGGGTATGTATAATCTTTATATTCTTCACGAGCAAGAACATCCTTTGTTTCTGCTGTGTATTGAATTGCTTTAAGCTTTTCACGTTTCATATGAAGAATAGGATGCTCAATAGTGTGAATTGCAGTATCATCCTTTAAAACAGGAAGCATTGAAACCCCATCAATATCTCTGTCCATAGGAAGATTGTTTTCAGTACCGCTTACAGTGATGCCACAAAGGTCAATAAGTGTAGGGAACATATCGCAAAGAACAGCACTTTGACTGCGTGTTTCACCATTTTCCCAGAGACCATCATTGTTTTCCCATTTAATCATAAACGGAACCTTCTGACCTGCCTCATAAGCTGTGTATTTACCACCACGAAGTTCGCCTGTTGAACCTTCAAGAGCAGGGCCATTATCACTTGTAAAGACAATAATGGTATCGTCCATAACACCTAATTCTTCAAGTGTGTTAAAGAGTTCACCGAGATAGTAGTCGAACTCTGTGATACAGTCAACGTATGTGCCCATACCCGTTGTACCATCAAAATCATCACCTGCAAAAACAGGTCCGTGTGGCCAAGGGGACGCATAGTATGCAAAAAACGGCTCGTCTGAATTTGTAACTTTATCAGTAATCCAATCAGTAATTTCTTCGTGAATCCATTCACTCAACATACTTTGTTCTTTTTTGCCGTCAACAATTAATTCGTCAGTACCATGGACGATTTCGTATTCCCCGTTTTCTTCGCTGACGTGGTAGAAAGGACTCATATCGTTAACGTGATGACCACCGTAGAAATAGTCAAAGCCTTGATTTGTTGGAAGATATTCACCGTAGTCACCAAGGTGCCATTTACCGAAAGCACCTGTGTTGTATCCTGCACTTTGGAAAACCTCTGCAATAGTGATTTCGTCACCTAACATACCGTCAACATTATTACCCATTTCAATAGAATTGAAAATTCGTGTTGATGCGAAAGGTGAGAGGGTGTCAAAGGTTGGATAAATAACATTATCAGCATATCCACGGAAAGGATAACGACCTGTCATAAGGCTGAAACGAGCAGGAGAACAAACTGAATATGCAGAATAGAAATTGTCAAAATTAAGACCTTCTTCACCAATTCTATCTATATTAGGTGTGTCGTAGATTGCACCATTGAGAGATGTGTCACCATAACCCATATCGTCCATCATAATAAAAAGCACATTTGGTTTATCAGCAGTGTTTTTATCAACTTTTTTTAAGTAGTCGTCGTGCCCTTCCCAAAGTCTGTCAACATTAGGCTGTGAACGAAGATTCATTGTAAGAACATAAAGTACGCTTGTTCCTGCAAGAAGTACACTTAAAGCACTTGTAAGAACAAAATGAGTACTCTTTTTATTGAATGACTTTTTACCAACAACAAAGAGAGCAACAAGAACAATAATACAAGGAAGAATAAGTAAAATATTTCCGCCTAAACGAACAAGGAAGTTATAGTTACTTGCACCTGAGAAAAGTGCATTTTCAACGGAACTCCAACCTGTTTTGCCACTTGAAAATGCTCCAAAGCCTGCGTCTGCACCCCAAATAGCATAGTAGAGTACAATTGCAATCGCAGATGCTCCATAGCCGATAAAATTCCATAAATAAAGTTTCTTGAAAATTAAAAGTCCGAGAATAATAAGTGCAGAAATGATGCACATATATCCCACATTTACAACTGCAACTATGTTATGTTGCATAATAAGAAGGGCAATTCCCAACCCCAAACCAAGAATCATTGTGAGTATGGGAAAGAATTTCTTTGAATTATCAAAAAGAACTCCTTTTTTCATTTTTTACTCCTCCTCATATTTTTGCGATTCTGCGAGAATAACGTTATATACTCTTTCGTTAAGTGCTTTCACCTGTTCACGATTCATTTTGCTCGTTTCGATGGGGTCAAGAACCGTAACCTTAACATCCGTCGGTGTTACAACACCACCACTGCCCTCAAGGACTTTAAATGCATTTCGTATATAAATAGGAACAACAGTAACGCCTGTTTTTTGTACGATTTTAAATGCACCGTTTTTGAATTCATCAGGGGTGTTGCTGTATCCACGTTTGCCCTCTGGGAAAACAACCATTGAAAGACCGTTTTTAATCTGTTCAGCGGTTTTGTTAAGAGCTTTAATGCCCTCTCGAGCATTTTCCTGATTGATTGGAACGCAGTGAAGAATATGGCTTATCTGCTCAATAGCAAAGAATTGGTTAAGCTGCATTCTCATTAAGAATCCATAGTCAAAATCCTTTAAGGCATCCAATAAAATAGGAACATCGGCATAACTTTGATGATTTGGAGTGAAAAGCACGGGACGATTTGTAGGAATTTTTTCAAGTCCCTCAACAGTAAGCTTTATACCCGCAGCCTTTGTAACAAAACCTGCCCATTTTTTAACTGCCTTAAAGCCGAATTTGTCGGCTTGTTTTAGCTTTCCTTGTTTTTCAAGTAATTTGTGGTAGAAAATCTTTGGCTCCATAACAAGGAATAAATGACCAAAGATTTTTGCAAAAGCTCCATAGCTAAATGCTTTTTCTTTAAAATTTTCCATTCGTCTATGCCTCTAAATAATCAATATATTCTTCTAAACAAAGCCCAAGCTCGTTCATTTTTTTAGCATGTTCAACACCAACATATCTGAAATGCCATGGCTCATACATAATTCCTGTAATATTGGTCTTATCCTTATCATAACGAAGAATAAAACCGTAGTTTTCAGCATTTTCCATAAGCCACTTGAATTGTGGTGTGTTTTCAAATGATTCAGTTAGGTTCCAGTTTCCTTTTTCAAGAATGTCAAAGCCCAAACCAGTATTATGCTCACTTGTTCCAGAGAAGGTTCGTTCAACATTTGCCTTGTTAATTGCGTCGATTTCGGAATAACCTGCTTTCATATATGAGTTTACGGAACGAGTGAAAAGCTTATCCTGTAAATATATGCTACGATATGCAGAAACAAGATTTAATGGAACACCTGCTTCACTTGCAGCTGCAAACATATCTTTAAGTGGTTGATATGCTGCTCTGTCAACAGCCTTAACAGAATTATGTTCCTCACAGTTTAAGTACATAGCATCAACATATTTCCCATTTGACCAATACACTAAATCCCACTTGAAATCCTCAGGTAACTCGTATTGTCTGTTCAAAAGCATTAAACTTCTTCCGTGCTTGAAGATATCAGCAGTTACTGCATCGGGAGAACGATATTTAACTGCGTCATAGAAGGATTTCATTACAGGTGCAGAAGTTACAGGCTCGGATGAAGGCTCTTCGGTCGGCGTTTCGCCCGTAGAAGGCTCTGTGACAGAATCTGTTGGAGTCTCTGTTGAAGGCTCTGTATGCTCCACCTTGTTTGTCTGGTTATTTTCAGTTGGATTAGACTCATATTCAGGAGTATTATCATTTGAAGATGTTGCAAATATTAATGCAACTACAATAGCCACAACTGCTACTGCAAGTAATGCAACCTTTTTTAAGTCAAAATTGGATTTTTTACGTCTTTTGTTTGTTGCCATTTAAAACAACTCCTTTATCCTATTAATTATATCATAAAGCAAAAAGAAAAAACAATAGTAATATAATAAATATAGAATTAAATACTCAAAAGAAGAGGAAATGTTATAGCCTATTGACATTTTTTCAGTTTTGTTGTAAAGTATATCCGTGAATGTTTAACTTTTGAAAGGGGTTAAAAAAATGGCTAAAAAACAAATGACACCAGAAGAATACAAGGCAAAACTTGAAATAAAGGCAGCTAAGAGCGAAAGATTTTCAAAGGTATTTCTTTCTTCAATCGCTGTGTTGCTTTCATTAGTAATCGTATTCAGCGTAGTTTCAATTGCACAGACAACAATGTTGACAGTAGGTAATGGTGGCTCAGTAAGCGTTGGTGGAAACAACGTTAGCGGTGGCAACGACAATAGCAATACACCAAGTGACGACAATTCTTTTGTTGACGGTGGCAACGACGTAACACCTGATAACGGTGATAATGGCGACGCAACAACACCTGATAGTGGCACTCAGACTCCTGCACCTGAAGCAACAGATGCAAATCAGGAAGCTCTTGATATGTACAAAAAGGCTGTTGCTAACGCAAGAGCAAACGCAAAACAGGTTATCCGTGTAAAAGATGGTGCTATCAACTATAAGGGTCACGTTCAGGCAGGTAAACTTTCAAGTGCTGCATCAACTCTTATGGGTATGTTCATGGTTAAGGACGAAGCTTCAATCGAGGCAAAGAATGAAGTATGGGATAAGTCAAAGCTTCCTAACGCAAGTGCTCTTACACTTAATGGTCTTCAGAAGATTACTCGTGAAGAAAAGGGTAATACATACGTAATTACAGTTGTTGCAAAGAATGCTGTAAATCCAAAGGCAAATGCTGACGGTGTTGGTTCTATTGCAGGCGTTATCGAAGAAAGCCAGATTACAGGTTCAATCAGCTCAGTTCCTGGTCTTACTCTCAGCAACATCAAAATTTCTTATGAAAACGTAAAAGCTGTTGCTACAATTGATAAGGCTACTGGAAACCTTGTTGGACTTTACATTGACGCTCCATGTATCCTTGGTCTTGATGCAAAACTTGCAGTTATTTCAATTTCTGGTGCAGAAGTTGGTATCGAAGTTTTCACAGAATACAAAATTTCCTACTAATTAAAAACAAAAAATCAAAGGACTTGACTCACGAAGTCAGGTCCTTTTTGTTGTGTAAATTATAATTTATCGAATTATTCCTCTGTCTGTTTACCTAAAAATGATGCTGCAACGGAAATAAGCTTGATTTCCGTCTGTGTGGGCATACTACCATCAGGACTGAGCAGTAGTACAACTGCACCTGCAACGTCACCACCACCGATAATGGGAAAGGCAAGTCCTGCTTCCTTTTCCTTGTCGCTTAACGGATAAAGAGCCTTGATGTCGGGGGATGCCACATAGGAGTCACGGTTTTCCATAAGTGTTTCCAATTCAGCGGAAATGTGCTTATCCATAGCATCCTTTCGAGGCATACCCGAAACAGCAATAACATGGTCACGGTCAGTAATAATTACGGGCAAATTAGTTGCCCTGTGCAATACATCTGTGTATTGACCTGCAAATTCCGATAATTCACCAATGGGCGAATATTTTTTAAAAATAACTTCACCATCAGCAGCGGTAAAAATTTCCAATGGGTCACCTTCACGGATTCGCATAGTTCTACGAATTTCTTTTGGAATAACAACCCTTCCCAAATCGTCTATTCTTCTCACAATCCCAGTTGCTTTCATATATACATTTCTCCTTAAATTACAAATTGTGTTGTTAGTATTTGTAAGAAAAGGGGATTTATACTGTGTGAATTTACTTTTAAAATGAAATATGCTATAATGAATAAAAGGCGGTGATTTTGTGAGAAATACAAAGACCACAAAAGAATTATATGAAAAACTTCTTGAAATGCCCGATTTACATTCTAAACCTGAATTAGACGGTGAAATTCTAATTTGGAATCTTTATAAAAATGCCTATGTACGAGCATACTGCGATAATTATGACACTTGTATTGATATAATCAGCAATTCTGCTGTGGTTGGTTCTTTAACTCATTGGCATCCTGACGAAAACGATATGTTAGATGAACTATATTCTCTTGGTAAAAAGGGAAATATTCTTGTTATTCAAAACTCTCTATTAGTTAAAGGTGTCTTTTATAAGGGGTCACCTAATAAATATTGTTTTGATAAAAACAAAAAATGGCATTGGGGCAAATTAACATATTTAGAACAGAAATAATTACATAAGGCGAGGTGAATTTTACCTTGTTTTTTCCTGGTTTTCTAGTTTTAGTTTGTTATAATAAATTAAGGAGGATTGTGAAATGTTAAATTTATGTTTTATTAAGATAGATTGGAATGCTTTTTCGGCAATCGGTTCGTGGCTGGGTGCTATATCAACTTTTTTGGCTGCATTTATTGCATTATATCCTTATTTTAAAAAAGGTAAATTATACTTTACACTACATAGCAACATAGAACAATGTCCAGTATTAAATATTGTAAACAATAAACCAGAAGGGATGTTTATTGAAAAAATATGTTTTTATGCAGGACCAACAATATTTAATAAATGCTTTTTTACGGATTATTTTTTTGAGTGTGAAGATGATTTAGTTTCCGATAAAACAACTAATTTTATTGAACCATATAGTAAAAAGCAAATCAATTATGTAAGCACTAGGATAATACATGATATGGAACATTGTGGATTTGAAATTAAAGGATTCACAAAAAAGAAAGTTCGTATTGTTGTTAAAACCAATATTGGTAAATTAAAAATAAATACTAATATAGAAACAGAATATTTTATTCAAATGTTGATTGCTTCTTCTCCGGCGTATAGTCATTATGATGTGAAGGATTTCATAAAATATTTTTGTGTTTGATTTAGAAAAGCGGAGTTGATTTTACCCCGCTTTTTTGATTATGTGTCTCAATAGTTTATTTGTTCTTTGCTTGTTGTTTGAAGTACTCTACAACCTTTTCAAAGTTGCGTTGTATTTCTTCTGATTTCTTTCGGTCTTCTTCTAACTTATTTTTTCTTATGTAAAGCTTTGTTATTGATAAGAAAAACTGTTCAAAAACTGTCAATGTTGTCAGTGACGGGGTGCGGGTGTCCAGTGGACACCTCTGCGAAGCAGAAGCACCGACCGAGGCGGCAGCCGAGACCTCCTTCACGGATCCGCATAGTCCTACGAATCTCTTTAGGAATAACAACCCTTCCCAAATCGTCAATTCTTCTCACAATCCCAGTTGCTTTCATTTTTTATCTCCTTTGTTGCAGAGACTCCTCTCGGCTCCCCTTGTCAGGGGAGCTGTCAACGAAGTTGACTGAGGGGTAGTCAAAAGACTATCTCTCCCTCCGTCAAAACTTCGTTTTGCCACCTCCCTCGTCAGAGGGAGGCAAGAGTGTTCTCGAAAATTTCAAATTGTGATACTATTATTTGTGATTAAAGGGAATTTATACTGTGTGAATTTACTTTTTGAGTTAGTTGTGATATAATAATACTAAGGTGGTGTTAATATGAGATTAAATACACATAATGCTACACCAAAAATTCGGAACAGCAAAACTATCAATATTCTATTAATAATAAGTGCGGTCTTAATATATAGTATGTTTGGATTAGGTGCTTTTTGTTGCTTTTATTATGCTAAAAGTTTCGCCGGTGGTATGATGGTTATCTTTATACCTGTTTTGTTCACAATAGCCTTGTTAATTTATTTTAAAGATATGGAAAAAGCATATGTAGAAATAAAAGAAAAAGAGTTTTGCGTGGTTGACTATTATTGGGGAGTTAAAAAGGAAAAACATATTTCAATTTCTGATGTTACATCAGCGGAAGTTTGTCTTGGGAATTCATTAAAAGTAAAAGGATACCGATTTAGTGCATTTGGTTGGCGATATATAGTTTTTAGAAATGACAAAAAGTATTTGTTTAAGATTATCTATTTGCCTGAAACAGCAGAAATTTTCAAACAATACATAAGATGAAAAAACAACAGCGAGGTGAATTTCACCTCGCTTGTTTTTTATATCGTTTTAAAATACTATGTGCGGTAATTACAAACTTTTCTTCAAGTGTCAATGTTATATTTAACGGCTCTCCCTCACGGATTCTCATAGTCCTACGAATCTCTTTTGGAATAACAACCCTTCCCAAATCGTCAATTCTTCTCACAATCCCAGTTGCTTTCATATATACAAAAACTCCAAACAGCAGAGTTCTTTAAACAATATATAAAATAATTAAAGCGAGGTTTTTTACGACCTCGCTTTTGCTATGTATTAATAATGCTTTTATCCGATTGCCATTTTAAAGCATATTGGTAAATCGTTTGAGAAATCGCCCTTAACGTTGATTTTAAGTGATTCTTCATCCCTTGTGAATTGGATTTTTTCATCACTGCCCAAAAGCTCAACGCTTTCAATTAAATAATCGTGTGGGTTGTGCAATCTCAATGTTTTAATGCTGACATCTTTTGATGGACGCATCTGGAACGCATAAAGATAACCGTTTTTATATGTAAACCTGAAATCTTTGCTTGTGAAAGCCTTTTCGTCGCCATCCTTGAAGAAACCTTCTTCGGCATTTACTTCGCCTTCACCAAACTGTTTCCAGAAGGTTGTTCCGTAAATTGCTTCGCCATTTGTTTCGAGCCATTTACCCATATCAAGTAGAACCTGTGTTTCTTCGTCAGTGATTGTACCATCAGGTTTAGGACCGATATTTATAAGCAAGTTACCATTTTTAGAAACAATGTCAACAAGGTCGCAAATAACTTGTCTTGAACTCTTATATTCATTGTCCTTTCTGTAACCCCAAGAGCATTTGCCGATTGCAGTATCTGTCTGCCAATAAATAGGTGAGATACCCGATAATGCACCACGCTCAACATCAAAGGTTGCAACGGTTGGAGGAAATGCTTCGTGCTTGTAGTTGATTGTAACTTCTTTTCCCCATTCTTCTGCACGGTTATAGTAGTATGCAGCCAATTTTTTAAGATATGGTTTAAAGGAGTGGTTGTGAATCCACCAGTCAAAATAAAGGACGGATGGTTGGTATTTATCGACTAATTCACAAGTGCGAACAAGCCAATCTTTAAGCCATTCTTCACTTGCACCAATGGAGTGAGTATCTTCTGTGGTTAATCCAAGATTTGGAGAATTCCATTCTTCACAGTAAACTGCAGGACCATAGAAATCACGATAGTTATCATCATTCACGTCGCTGTCAAAGGTTCTGCCAAGATTCATAAAGAAATAATGCTCTGCACGGTGAGTTGATGCACAAAGATTAAGCCCTTGCTTTTCACATTCTGCTTTGAGTTCACCAACAACATCTCGGCAAGGTCCCATTTCCTTTGCGTTCCAACGGTTAAATTCTGTGTCATACATGGCAAATCCATCGTGATGCTCGGCTACGGGCATAACATATTTAATGCCTGCTTTTTTAAAAAGAGAAACCCATTTTTCTGCATCGAACTTTTTAGCCTTGAACATAGGGATAAAGTCTTTATATCCGAAATCCTTGTGTTCACCATAGGTTTTTCTGTGGTGTTCAAATTCTCTTACACATTTGTCGTACATGCTCCTTGAATACCATTCACTACCGAAGGCAGGTACAGAATAAATGCCCCAATGAATAAATATACCCAATTTATCGTGCATATACCATTCAGGCACTTTATGGTGTGCAAGGGAACTCCAATCAGCCTTATATTTTCCATTTTCATTTACTTCATCAATTAAATTTAAGTATTCCAATGTTGTCATTATAATCACCCCAAATGATTATACAAGAAAGAAATTTTTGTGTAAATATAAATTTATAAAAATTCTTGAAACAAAATGCATATTTTGATACTCTTATATTATGAAAGGGATTTTTTAACAACTGATTAGTTGGGAGGTATGATTATGAGTAAAGAAATAAACAACCTTGTTTTATCTGCTATGTCAGGCAATAAGGAGGCTTATGGCGACTTGTATGAGCTTTATGCAACTGATATGTATCGGTTTGCTTTAGCTATATGCAAAAACACTTATGATGCACAGGATGCAGTTCAGGAAACGGCAATTTCTGTTTTTAAAAGCATATCTTCGATTAAAAATCCCGAAAAATTCAAATCCTACCTTTTCTCATCCCTTTCAAATACTTGCAAAAGGATTTTATCTAAAAACAACAATACAAATGAGTTTGAAGATACAGGCTATACTGACAGCGAAATTGAATTTTCAATTCCGGTTCGTGAAGCCTTGGAAAAACTTGATGATATTTCAAAGGAAATTATTCTTTTATCCATTGTGGCTGGGTTTAAGTCCCACGAAATCGGCAAAATAATGGGTTTGCCATCCGCAACGGTAAGAACAAAGCAAAAACGAGCTTTATCTAAACTCAGAGAGGAGTTGGAGTTATGAAAAAAGATGTAAAAAATGCTCTTAACGAAAAAATGCAGGTTAAACTGCCGGAAACTCTTAATAAAGAAAATATTTTATCAGAACTTGAAAACAAAGAAAATAATATTATAGAAATGCCAAAGAAGAATAAGGCAAAGAAAATACTTCCTATTGCAGCATCCTTTATGCTGGTTGTGGGTCTTGTCGGAATGTATTTCGGCTTAGGACTCGGTGACAAAAATGCCCCCGTTATAGGTGAAGGCACAGGCGTTGTAAATTATCAGTCCTATGACAAGATTTACGACAGATTTGATGAATTGCATAAAGAATACAAAAAAGAAAACTTTTTTGATATGTTTGGAAATGCGGTTGAGGGAGAATTTGCAAATAATGATTCAGATACTGCAGCACCTGAATCAGCAGTAGACGGTAGCGATGATACTGCTACCAATATGAACGGACAGTCTAATCCTGCCGGACCGAGTGCAAATGGTGGTTCCAGCCACGGTACAACAAATACTCAGGAAAAGGATGTTGACGAGGGGGATATCATCAAAACTGACGGTAGATATCTCTATATTGTAAATAGCGGAACAAAAGCACCTGTTTCCATTGTTGATACCGAAAATGGCGAAATGAAAAAGGTGGCAGATATCACTCTTGAACTAAATGAGAGTGTAACGGATATTTATATTTACAATAACTACCTTGTCATTCTTGGAAACTGTGACAAGGAAGAAGAAAACACCCAAGCAGGTGATTTTGCAGATGATGTAGAAATCTATAACACCTATCAAAGTGTGGTAGCGTGGGGAGATACATTTGTAAAGGTATATGATATTACAGACAAAACTGCACCTGAAAAGGTAACTGAATATGTGCAGGAGGGAACACTCAAATCAAGCCGAATGATAGGCTCAAAGCTTTATACAATCAGCACATATTATGTTAACGTATATAACAAAAACTATCGTGATGACTGTATTCCTGAAATTGAAACAAACGGAGCTTGTGAAAAAGTCCCTGCAGGTTGTATTTCCATTGTTGAAGAAACAAAATCTACAACCTATGCAGTTATTACAACTCTTGATGTGGAAAAGGACAAAGAACCATTGTGCGAAGCAATTTTGGGAGAATGCAATCAGCTTTATGCATCATCAAAAGGATTGTTCTTAAGTGAAACTGATTATTGGGATGAAAAAAATCAGGAAACAACAAAAATTTATCGTTTTGAATACACAGATAATGGCGTGGAATTCAAATGTATGGGTAAGGTTGCCGGATTTATTAATAATCAGTTCTCAATGAGCTATGATGGGGAATATTTCAGAATTGCCACAACTCTCGATAAAGTGACCGTTGACGGTGATAGTGTTTCAATGTCAATGAGTGACCGTGTAAATAATCTTTATATTCTCAATAATGATATGGAGATTGTGGGTAAGGTTGAGGATTTGGCAAAGGGTGAGTTGATTAAATCCGTGCGTTTTGTTGGCAATATGGCTTATGTTGTAACATTCCGCCAGACAGACCCGTTATTTGTAATTGATTTAACTGACCCTATAAACCCAACGGTAAAGGGTGAACTTAAAATACCGGGCTTTTCACAGTATCTTCATCCTATTGCAGACGGATATCTTATTGGGGTTGGTCAGGATGGCACAGAAACAGGTGTAAATGATGACTGTAAGGTTTCCCTTTTTGATGTTACAAACCCTTACGAGCCAAAAGAAACAATTTCAATTCCTGTATCCAACGGAAAGGCTTATGTTTATACTGAGGTTGCATATAATCACAAATTGTATATAAATCTTTCTGAAAGTGATTTTGCAGTACCATTTTCTACAAATGATTATTGGAGTAATGGAAAACTCCTTCAGGGAAATCACTATATAAGATACAACTTTGACAACGGAAACCTCAGTGAGGTTGTAAGATATGACCTTGGTGACGATGTTGTTGAGATTCGTGGAGCAACTTATATAGGAAATACATTCTATGCTGTGGTTGGAAAGAGTATGCGAGGCGTTGAGATTGTGTCCTTTGACCTTAACACAAATGAAAAAACAGGCTCTTTACAGACTTATGAATGGATAAAATGACCATGAAAAAAAGAGTGATTGAAGCTTTAATTGGCTTGGCTACTGCAATAACAAGTTGGTTGGCATTAAGTTATATTTTCTTTCCAATTAAACTTTCAGCCCCTGCGGATGAGTATTTTATGGCAACAGTTACCCACATGGTGCCATTAAAATCAGTCATCACAATTCTCTTTATTATCACAATTTTGTTTTTATATGAACAGAAGACGAAAAAGAATAAAAATAAGTGAAAACAAAATCGTCCCTCATTGACAAAGATATCCTTAGGTGATATACTAAATCTACAGAAATTTCCTAAGGGGAGTAGCTTTTTTACAGTAATCAACAACCGTCAGAAATGGCTGGTTACTGTACTCGATGATTCGGGAAGCAAGACCTTCGGCAGTTTGAATAACTGTTGAAGGTCTTTTTGATGTTGTATAATTTTATTGCGAAAGCAAAGAAATATAAAGAGGTGTTTTTATGAAGCATTATCTTCACGAAGTTAATGATGTTTTTGCAGAGGTAAAGAGTTCGGCTGAAGGTCTTACATCTGCTGAAGCTGAAAAAAGACTTCAGGAAAATGGAAAAAACAAGTTGGCAGAAGCTAAAAAGCAATCAATGTTTTCTCGCTTTATCGACCAGCTTAAGGACCCAATGATTATTATTTTGCTCGTAGCAGCAGTTATTTCTGCTATCACAGAATTTATTGAGCATGACCCAAGTGCAGGTATGTATGTTCCAACAGATTCAATAATCATCCTTGTGGTTGTTCTCATCAATGCTATTCTTGGTGTTGTTCAGGAGAGTAAAGCTGAAAAAGCAGTTGAGGCGTTGCAGAAGATGTCTGCTGCAACAACAAAAGTTCTTCGTGATGGTAAAGTTGAAACCGTTAAGAGCGAAGATTTGGTTGTAGGTGATGTTATTCTTCTTGATGCAGGTGACGCTATTCCTGCTGACTGTCGTATTTTTGAGTGTGCAAGTATGAAAATTGAGGAAGCAGCTCTTACAGGTGAGTCTGTTCCTGTTACAAAGCTTGTAAATGCACTTATGGGCAAAAATGACAGTGACGAGGTTGCTCTCGGTGACCGTAAGAATATGGCATATATGGGCTCAACTCTCGTTTACGGACGTGGTAAGGCCGTTGTAGTTGCTACGGGTATGGATACAGAGATGGGTAAGATTGCAAATGCTATTACTCTTGCAGAAGAAGGTAAAACTCCTCTCGAAATTAAACTTGAACAGCTTTCAAAGGTACTTACAAAACTCGTTATCGGTGTTTGCGTAGTTATTTTTGCATATAATATTATTTCAAAAATTCTTATCGGTGGCAGTACAGAATATTTTGATGTTGCTCTTCATTCATTTATCGCTGCTATTGCTTTGGCTGTTGCTGCAATTCCGGAAGGACTTGTTGCGGTTATGACAATCGTTCTTTCAATCGGCGTTACAAATATGTCAAAGAAAAATGCGATTATCCGTAAGATGACTGCGGTTGAAACACTTGGTTGTACACAGATTATCTGCTCAGATAAGACAGGTACACTTACACAGAATGTTATGACAGTTGTTGACCACTATGCCCCGAATGAGCAACAGTTGGCAACAGCTATGGCTCTTTGCACAAATGCAGAAGTGGCAGAAGACGGTAAGAGCACAGGTGAGCCTGACGAGGTTGCACTTATTAACTATGCTGCAACACTTGACCTTCCAAAATCAAAGTTAGTGGCTGCATACCCAAGAGTTGGCGAAGTTCCATTTGACTCAGGTCGTAAGATGATGTCAACTGTTCACAGTAAGGGTAGCGAATTCGTTCAGTTCACAAAGGGTGCTCCTGACGAAATTCTCAAAAAGTGTACTCACGTTGATGTAAACGGTGAAGTTTACGAAATGAACGACGACTTCCGTGCAAAAATTATGGAAGAAAATACAAGAATGGGTAACAAAGCCCTTCGTGTATTCGCAGTTGCATATAAGACTTATGATGTTGCACCTGAAACATACGATTCTGAATCTCTTGAATACGATATGACATTTATCGGTCTTACAGGTATGATTGACCCTGTTCGTCCTGAGGTAAAAGACGCTATTGTTGAATGCCGTGGTGCAGGTATCAAGCCTATTATGATTACAGGTGACCACATCAATACAGCAAAAGCTATTGCTCGTGAACTTGGTATTCTCACAGACGATAGTCAGGCTATGATGGGTGCTGACATTGATAAATATTCAGACGAAGAATTTGAAAAAATTGTTGAGAATATTTGCGTTTATGCTCGTGTTCAGCCTGAACATAAAACAAGAATTGTTAATGCTTGGAGAAACAAAGGCTATGTTACTGCTATGACAGGTGACGGTGTTAACGACGCTCCATCAATTAAGAGTGCTGATATCGGTGTTGGTATGGGTATCACAGGTACTGACGTTACAAAGAATGTTGCAGATATGGTTCTTGCAGACGATAACTTTGCAACAATCGTTTCAGCAGTAGGTGAAGGCAGAAGAATTTACGACAATATCCGTAAAGCAATCCAGTTCCTTCTCGGTTCAAACCTTTCAGAAGTTGTTTCAATTTTCTTTGCAACAATTATGAACTTTACAATTCTTCGTGCACCACATCTTCTTTTCATCAACCTTGTCACAGACTGTTTCCCAGCACTTGCTTTGGGCCTTGAAAAGCCAGAAGCTGATATTATGAGAAGAAAACCAAGAAGCAAGAATGATGGCGTTTTTGCAGGCGGACTTGGCTTTGACTGTGCATATCAGGGTATCATTGTTTCTGTTCTTACTGTTATTGCTTTCTACATCGGTGAATACATTGATGTTATGGCTCACGGTGGCACTTTCCACTTTATGAATATTGAGGATAGTGCAGACGGTATGACAATGGCATTCTTCACAATGGCAATGTGTGAAATCTTCCACTCATTCAATATGCGTTCACAGCGTGGTTCAGCAGTTGCAATGGTATTTAAGGGGCACCATAATGTTGCACTCTATGGTGCTATGATTGGTTCATTCCTTCTTACAACAGCAGTTGTAGAAATTCCATTCCTTGCAAATATGTTCGAATTCACAGAACTTTCAGCACTTGAATATGGTATCTCTCTTGGTCTTGCATTCTTGATTATTCCAATCGTTGAAATTGTTAAAGCAATTCAGAGAATGGCATCTAAAAACAAATAAGTTAATAAAACAAAAAACTCCCACTTGTTAAAATGTGGGAGTTTTTCTGTCCATACAGACAAAAAAGGAGAATGAAAATGAAATTTGGTTCATCAATAATTGAATGGCGTTTTACCGGGTATTAATTATGTGAACCACTGTAAAAAATATAACAGATAATTGTTTTGGAAAAATATATTTTTATTTAACAAATTGTTAATTATGCAAAATGAATTTTGTAAGAAAATTGTAATAATTATTAAAGAATTGTAACAAGTGTTGAAAATATGCCTTATTAAGATATAATTATAGTGATAAAGTGTGGGAGTATAATCTTATGGAATTGATTTTTAAATCTGAAAAATCCTTAAAGAGAATACAACAAATTAGGGCCTTTCTTTTAAGTGAAAAATGGATGGCTATTTTGTTCTGTATCTGCGGCGTGTTTACAACACTTGCGGCCTTATTCCCCGATGCTCAATTTGAGATTATCGGCACTATTGTCTGTGCATATATTTCAGCATTTTGCTTCACCTTAAGTGATGATATTATGGCTTTGTTGGCACCATTGTCCCTTACAGCCTTGGTCGCTATTAAATGCTATGATTCCTTTGATGCATTTATGGCTTATAAGTGGTATATTGTTCCTGTTTTACCATTTATACTCTTTCCTTTAATTGCGTATGCGAAGCCTCTTACCACAAAGGGTTCAATGTTTAAACCCATGGTCTTTGTGTCAATCGCAATTCTTTTAGGTGGCTTTGGGTTTATTTTGCCCGAGGAGTACCTTGCACCAACATCCCTATATCATATGATTGGTTTAGGTTTTGGTATGGTGTTGATTTATTCTTTCTTCTATGCACAGATTGGTGGCAAGGAGAGGGATTATTCCCTTATTGATTACCTTACAAAAGTAATGGTGCTTGCAGGATGCTTTGCAACATTTATGGTTTTTTCATACTACATAATCAATATAAACGAGGTTATCAGTAAGGGCGGAATAATCTTTATGCAGTGGCGAAATAACTGCTCAACAATCCTGATGATAACAATTCCATTTGCGTTTTTAATGGCAAATAAAAAATCCTATGCAACAATTTTAGGCTTTCTTTTCTACCTTGCTATGTTACTTACAGGCTCCCGCGGTGGAATGGTTTTCGGCTCTATTGAAATTGTTATGTGCATTGTAATGTATATGCTTTATGACAAGAGAAGAAGATTGGCGTATGTTATTATCTGTGCTTGTGCCTTGTTTGGATGTCTTGCATTCGCTCCGCAGATTACAGGCTTTTTAGGTAACACAATAGACCGTCTGTTTAATGCGGTTAACGGTTTCTTGATGGGTGAAAGTACAGAAGTTCGTGCGATTCACTATGCTCGTGGTATCAATGATTTTCTCTCACATCCGATTTTCGGCACAGGTCTTGGCTATATGGGTAATCGTGATGTCCATGCATCCGTAAGCTTTGCACTTTGCTGGTATCATTGTGCACCAATTCAGGTTTGTGCAAGTTTTGGCCTTGTGGGAATTTTAGCATATCTCTATCAGTTTATAAGAAGAAATATGTTAATCTGGCGTAGGGCTACGCTATTCAATATGACTATTTTCTTGTCATATATCAGCCTTGAAATGATGTCGCTTGTAAACCCCGGAATTTTCTGCCCGATTCCTTATTTGTTGTATGTTACAATATTTATGGTAGTTGTTGAAAAATGTGATGGTGAATTTCAGGAAAAACTGATTATCCGTGAGAAAAAGAAAAAATAAAATAGTGAAAAGGACTTGACTTGCAAGTCCTTTTTTGTTATAATCCGTATTTGCTATGGGGAAAATTATGAATTCCCATATCCTTCCTCCCAAGGAGAGTTTGGGGGGCAAAGTCCACAAGGAGGTGTAAAAGAATGTCAAAGTATGAGACTATTATGGTTTACTCACTTGCAAAGGGTGAGGAAGCTGCAAAAGAGCTTATGGAAAAATTTAAGGCTCTCATGGAATCAAACGGCACTCTTGAAAGCGTTGATGAATGGGGCAAGAGAAGACTTGCTTACCTTATCAATGACGAGGCTGAAGGTTACTATGTTCTCTTCAACTATGAAGCAGAAGCAGGTTTCCCAGCAGAGCTTGAGCGTGTTGCAAAGATTACTGACGGTGTTCTCCGTACATTAATCGTTAAGAAGTAATCGGAGGTAAAGATTTATGTTAAACAGCGTAATTATTATGGGCAGACTTACTGCAGACCCCGAACTTCGCACAACACCAAGTGGTGTTTCAGTAACACGTTTTACTGTTGCAGTTGACCGTCGTTTCCAGAGACAGGGTGAGGACAGACAAACTGACTTCATCGGTGTTGTTGCATGGAGACAAACAGCAGATTTCGTAACAAGATTCTTCAAAAAGGGTCAGATGATTGCTGTTCAGGGTTCACTTCAGGTTAGTAACTATGAAGACAAGAATGGAAACAAGCGTACAAACTATGATGTTGTAGCTGATAATGTTTCTTTCTGTGGCAGTAGGAGTGAAAGTGGCAATTTCGGCGCAAGACAGGATTCAGCACCTGCTGTTTCTTACCAGAGCACAGATGCAGGCAGTTTCTCAGTTTTACCCGACGACAACCAGGGATTCCCATTTGCAGATGACGATGAGGGACTCCCATTCTGATTTAATCTGAATATAGGAGGAAAACTATAATGGCATTCGACAAAAACGCAAGACCTAACAGAAAAGGTCGTAAAAAAGTTTGTGCATTTTGTGTAGAAAAAGTTGAAAAAATCGACTATAAGGATACAGCAAAGCTTCGCCGTTACACATCAGAAAGAGCAAAGATTCTTCCTCGCCGTGTAACAGGTACTTGTGCATATCACCAGAGAGAGCTTACAACAGCTATCAAAAGAGCTCGTCAAATCGCTCTCATGCCTTACACAAATGACTAATTAAAAAATTGAGCCGATGGAATTGTCCGTCGGCTTTTTTATTGCTTTAAAGAGTTTAGTAAACCCCAATATATAACTTATTAAAAAGTAAACCGAACAGATTGATTTCTGTTCGGCCTTTTTTGTACTTTTATTTAATTTCATTAACATCATATGGTGTTCTTTGATACACAAAGTAGTTGAGCCAGTTTTGGAATAAAAGGCTTCCTGGTCCACGCCAAGTGAGTGGTGGAGTAAGTCGTGTATCATCATTAGGGAAATAGTTGTATGGAACTTTAATGTCCAAGCCCTTATGTAAATCTCTAAAATATTCACGAGCGAGTGTGTCACTGTCATATTCGCTATGACCTGTGCAGTAGAAATTTCTACACTCCATATCTGCCACAATGTGAACACCTGAAATCTCGGAATAGGAAAGAATCTGCAAGTCTTTTACAAGCGCAATATCTTCCTTCTTTGTTTCTGTGTGACGAGAATGTGGCACATAGAAAACATCACTGAAACCGCGGAGTAATGGATGATACATATCAAGTGGCTTGTGTGGAAAAATACCAAACATTTTTTCAGGGAGCTTGTATTTAGGAATACCATAATGGTAATAAAGAGCAGCCTGAGCACCCCAACAGATGTGGAATGACGAATAAACGTGGCTCTTTGCCCAGTCGAAAATGGTGCAGAGTTCGTCCCAATAGTCAACCTCTTCAAAAGGCATCATTTCAACGGGAGCACCTGTGACAATCATACCGTCAAATTTCTGGTCTTTAATGTCATCAAAGGTCTTGTAGAATTTGAGCATATGCTCTTTGCTTGTATTTTTACTCTCGTGAGTAGCAACCTGTAAGAGCTCAATCTCAACCTGTAAAGGTGAGTTACTGAGAAGACGCAAAATCTGTGTTTCGGTCTCAATCTTCGTAGGCATAAGGTTTAAAAGAATAATTTTAAGCGGACGAATATCCTGAATACTCGCTCTCTGCTCTGTCATAACAAAGATATTCTCCAACTCAAGATTATGTCTTGCTGGTAATTGGTCATCAATTTTAATAGGCATTTCGTCCACCTCAATTCATTTCAATATTTGTGTAATACACAATTTGGTATTTTAACACAATCAAAATATAATGTCAAATTTTATAAATTTATAATGTATTCAATTTCCATCCACTTGTGTTCAGCATAATTTCTTACACGAACAAGGATTTCACTTTCATAAACCTCAACATAGAGTCCCATACCTCTATCCTGAATGTCTGCATTGCCAACATTATTGTCTGCACCAAAAGCAGGGACACTAATGTAAGTAATATTATCTTCATTTACATAGGAAAGCTTATTGTCATAAAAGCCCATGTGCAGATGTCCTGAAAAATAAACGATTTGATTATTACTTTTTCTCATAAGTAAATGGAGTGCCTCACTCTCTAAACCGATGTGACCTGCAGTCCAGACAAAAGGCCAAGTGTGATTGAGTGGATAGTGGTTGAAAATGAATATAGGTTTACCGCTTTCTTCAGCAGAGTTCAGCTCGTTTTCAATCCAGGCAAGTTGTTGGGCAGAAAGATATTGTTGCACCCCTGCATCGGATTCGGAGGCTAAAACTATGAATTTATAACCATTGATTTCGCGGCTATAATATGCATTTTCAACATTCTCGTCCATAAATGTGTTATAGAAACTAACAAATTGATTAGCCTGTGTGTTATAGTCCCCGGAATTCTGTCCGCTCGGGCAAAGGTCGTGGTTACCGGATGTAACAAGCACATTTTCAATATGGTTATATCTGTCAAGAATACCATAGAAGAATGTATGCTCAATGTTTTGTCCATTCATTGTATTGTCGCCCAAGAACACAAGAGCATCATTTCTTGTAGCTGAGTTTACATCACGAACTCCCTCACCGAAAAAGTTGAATCTTTCAGTATTATTACCTTCCATATGCACATCGGAAAGCACAGAAAACACCAATTCGGGTTCTTCGTTTTTTGGCGAATATTCAGCAATACTTCCCGTTGGGAAATAAACAAATACAGCAAGAATTGTTGCTATGATTTTATAAAAGAAATTCATAAAAACACACCCCTATAATATCTCCGCTAATATGCTGTTTGATATCAAAAATCCTTTTCGGGTTAATGCAATACCGTTTTCGGTTTTTGTCATATATCCGTTATCAATGAAAATCTGTGATTTATCATATATCTCTTGTGGAATATTATGTCCGAAGCGCTCAAAAACCTTTTCTTCATTTAAGCCTTCAACAAGCCTTAAATTGAGCATGGCATATTCTGTGAAATCTCCACCCATTCCGTCTTGAATAGGGGAGTTACCATTCATAAAGGACTCAAAATCTCGGTCATAATAAAAACGCTTGCCGTCTAAAAATGAATGTGCAGATGGTCCAAGTCCAAGATATTCTTCACAATGCCAATATTTTAAGTTGTGACGACTTTCAAATCCTGCTTTTGCAAAATTTGAAATTTCATATTGTATAATGCCCTTACTTTCAAGAGTTTCGCACATCTGTAAATACAAGTCCGCAGTCAAATCATCATCAGGGAAATTGTATTTGTGTTTGTTTTTATAAAAAAAGGTATTCTCTTCAAGTTTGAGCATATATGCACTTATATGTGGTACACCGAGTGAAAGACAGAAATTGAGAGTTTCATTTAAACTCTTTTCAGTCTGATTTGGAATACCCAGCATAACATCAAGAGTGATGTTTTCAAAGCCAATCTTTTGAGCTGTTTTAACTGCAATTTCAACCTGATTTCTGGCACTTAATCTGCCCAAGGTTCGTCTTTCACTATCAACGGCAGATTGAAGTCCCAAGGAAATTCTGTTTACACCACAATTATAAAGAGTTTTGAAAAAATCCTCATTTAGCCCGTGGGGATTACATTCAACTGTGATTTCAGCATCGTCTGTCAAAAAGTCCGATTTGCAGGTTTCAACAAGAATTTGAAGATTTTCTGCACCTAAAGCCGAAGGAGTACCACCACCGATGTAAAGTGTATCACCTTTACGTTGTAAGGTGGAAATACTTGACAAAATTCTCTCTTTGAGAACTTGGGTGTAAGCGTCTTTTTCTGTATCCTTACCCGAAAAAGAGTAAAAATCACAGTATGGACACTTTGACTTGCAAAAGGGGATATGTAGATATAATCCTATGTTTTTCATACTTTTATGTAAGTAATTGTATGACCGCAGGATTTAACATATTTTACAAGGTCATCGAATTTTAAAAATACTGTTGCCGTGTTATCGTTCGGATGACAACCAACAGTTTCTTCTTTCTTCAAATCCGCATCAAAATAGATTTCAAGCTCTTTTTCTGTGTCATAAATCACACCAAAAGGAGAAACTGAGCCTTTTTCGACTTTTAAATATTTCTCAAGTCTTTGGTCGGATGCAAAACTCAATTTTGTTGAGTCGATTTCATCACGAATAAGTCGCAAATCAGCTCTTTTGTCACCGTGAAGGACAACAAGCATATTTCGAGTACCCTTAACATCACGAAGAACAAGATTTTTAGGAATATGACCATATTCTTCAAGGTGATGTTCTGCCAAATCTTCCATTGTAAAGGCAGCAGGATGCTCTACTTTTTTATATTCAATTTCTAATTCTTTAAGTCTTTCAAAAATTTCTTTATTCATCATCAAGTTTAAGTACAGCCATAAATGCCTCTTGTGGTACTTCAACAGTACCGAAGTGACGCATGCGCTTTTTACCTTCCTTCTGTTTTTCAAGCAACTTCTTTTTACGAGTAATGTCACCGCCATAGCATTTTGCAAGAACGTCTTTTCTCATAGCCTTAACTGTTTCACGGGCAATAACCTTACCACCAATAGCCATTTGAATCGGAATTTCAAACATCTGGCGTGGAATATTGTCTTTAAGCTTTTCTGCGATTCTACGAGCCTTTGCATAAGCTTTTTCACTATGAATCATAAATGAAAGGGCATCAATGATATCACCATTAAGAAGTACGTCAAGTTTAATAATGCTTGAACGTTGATAATCACTCATTTCATAGTCAAAGGATGCGTAACCCCTTGTACGAGATTTCAGCACATCAAAGAAGTCGTAAATGATTTCATTAAGTGGAAGAATATAGTGTATATCAACTCTGTCACTTGCAAGGTGAGTAGTGTTCATATAAACACCACGTCTGTCCTGACAAAGATTCATAATCGCACCGATATATTCAGGTGGAGCATAGATGTGTGCATCAACTGTTGGTTCCTCGCAATAGTCGATATTTGCAGGGTCAGGATAATGACTTGGGTTATCAATTTCAATAATCTCACCATTTGTAAGGTGAACTTTATAAATAACACTTGGAATTGTTGTAACAAGGTCAAGGTTATATTCTCTTTCAAGTCTTTCCTGAATGATTTCAAGGTGTAAAAGTCCCAAGAACCCACAACGGAAACCAAAGCCCAAAGCACCCGATGTTTCAGGCTCGAAAGAAAGAGCTGCATCGTTTAATTGCAATTTTTCAAGTGCTTCACGCAGGTTTTCATAGTCAGCACCGTCAGCAGGGTAAACACCACAGAAAACCATTGGATTTACCTTTCTGTAACCTGCCAAAGCTTCGGATGCGGGATTTTCAGCAGTTGTAACAGTGTCACCAACACGAGCATCACTTACAGTTTTGATTGATGCGGTAATGTATCCAACCTCACCCGATGTGAGCTCTTTTTGTGGTTCCATAGCATTTGGACGCATATATCCAACTTCAACAACGTTGAATTCTGCACCTGTTGCCATCATTCGCATTGTGTCACCGGGTTTGATTTTACCATCCATAACACGAACATAAACAATAACACCCTTGTAACTGTCATAAACAGAGTCAAAAACAAGTGCTCGAAGTGGCTCATCATCACGATTTTCAGGTGGTGGAACAAGGTCAACAATGCTTTCAAGAACTGCCTCAATATTTTGTCCTGTCTTTGCAGAAACACGGGGAGCTTCGTCACAAGAAAGACCAATAACTTCTTCAACTTCATTTGCAACCCTGTCAGGGTCAGCGGCAGGAAGGTCGATTTTATTGATAACTGGAACTAATTCAAGGTCGTGGTCAAGTGCTAAATAAGTGTTAGCAAGTGTCTGTGCCTCAACACCTTGAGATGCGTCAATAATAAGCACAGCACCTTCACAAGCAGCAAGTGAACGAGAAACCTCATAGTTAAAGTCCACGTGACCGGGAGTGTCGATAAGGTTTAATTCGTATGTATTGCCGTCCTTTGCCTTGTAGTCAAGTTTAACGGCATGAGCCTTGATTGTAATACCACGCTCACGTTCTAAATCCATATTGTCAAGTAATTGTTCTGTCATATCACGCTTCGCAACAGTTTCTGTAAGTTCAAGAAGTCTGTCGGCAAGAGTACTCTTACCGTGGTCGATATGAGCGATAATTGAAAAATTTCTAATGTTGTCTTTCTTCTGCATATATTACCTCATAAAATGAATTAAATACTATTTTTAAATCCGTTACCGAGAATCTGCTTGGATTGAGTCACAATAAAGAAAGCGTTTTCATCGGCTGATTTTATTTTTTTGATAAATTTCTGTGTCTGGTTATCATAACAAGCGCACAATAGAATATCCCTTTCTTGATTTGAATAACCGCCATAACCTTTGAGCATTGTAACACCACGGTTAAAATCATTTAAAATTATATGGCGTATTTCGTTACCCTTGTCCGTTATAACCATAATTGTTGCACCACGGCTTACACCGAAAATTACGTAGTCAAGGACTTGTGCACTGACAAAGGTTACAACTGCTGCATAAAGCATAGCCTCAATATTTTTATAGATAATACCACCAAGTAGTATAACAAAACCGTCAAAAATGAGAACACTTTTTCCAAATGAGAAATGGGGATGGTTAATTTGAATCAACTTTGCAATAATATCGATTCCACCCGTTGTGGCATTGCGAACAAATATAATTCCAAGGGAAATACCTACCAATGCACCACCAATAAGGGAAGATAGAAGCAAATCATTTGAATATGCAGGCAAAAAGGAGCCTGTGTCAATTATTATTGATGTGATAAAGGTTGCCCAGATGGTCATTTTTATAAATTTTCCGCCAAGTTTTTTTAATGCTATAAGAAAAAGGGGAACATTCATTACGAAAATTGCAGTACCAATGGGGATATCAAAAAGGAAGTTAAGAATAGTTGCAATTCCTGAAAAACCACCATAGAGAATACCGTTTTTTGCTAGAAAGCAGTTAACTGCAATACTCATCCCAATACCACCTAATATGAAAATACAGGTGTCAATAAGAAATTCTTTTAAACTAATCAGGCTTTTTTTCACCTTGGTCATCTCCAAAACTGTTGATGACTTCATTAAGCAGGAATTTTAATCTTTCGTTTTCGTTTTTTAGATATAAATATCCAATAAGTGTTTCAAATCCCGTAGCATAATGATAGTCACATCCGCTTTGGTTCTTTGGTGTGTGGGATGTATGTGCGTTTCTACCACGCTTAAACACATCCGTTTCCTTTTCTGTAAGTAAAGGCATAATTTTTCTCATAGCATCTGCCTGAGCCGATGCCTTTACGGACTGAACCGAAAGCTTATGTAACTCCCCAACGGGACGATTTGCCTCACAGACCAGCTTTTCACGAATGAAAAGTGAAAAAACTGCATCGCCTGTAAAAGCGAGTGCTAAGGGACTTAAAGTGTCCACCTTAATATCTTTATCAAATAATCTCATAAATATTATGGAACATAGTCAAATTCTAAATCATAGATGCTGACTGTGTCACCCTCCTGAATACCTTTGTCAATAAGTGCTTTAATAACACCACGTTCCTGAATAACTCTCTGGAAATACTGAAGTGATTCATAGTCATCAAGGTCAGTTTTGCAAAGAATTCTGTAAATCCAGTCTGCCTCAACAATGTAAACACCGTCTTCAACAGTAATTGTGAACCCGTCGTTACTCTTTTTAGCAATAACTTCCATTGGAATTTCTTCACTTTCATAGTGTTTAACAGGTGGGAGAGTATCAAGTGTACGTGCAACTGAATTTATAAGCTCTTGTGTGTTGTGTTTTATTGGAGCACAAATCTCAAAGTATTCGTACCCTTTACCCTCAATATATGCTCTGAATTCCTCTAACTGCTCGTCAGTTGCAAGGTCAATTTTGTTTCCTGCAACGATTTGTGGGCATTTTGCCAATTCAGGATTGAATTTTTCTAATTCAGCATTGATTGTTTCAAAGTCTTCGATTGGATTTCTGCCTTCACTACCTGCAACGTCAACAATGTGTACAAGCATACGGCATCTTTCAACGTGACGTAAGAATTCATGTCCTAAACCAATACCTTCGGCAGCACCTTCAATAAGACCGGGAATATCAGCCATAACAAAGCTCTTTTCAGGGCCCATTGAAACAACACCTAAAACAGGGATAATAGTTGTAAAATGATAGTCACCAACAAGTGGTTTTGCCTGACTTACAACGGAAATAAATGAAGATTTACCAACATTAGGAAAACCTAAAAGTCCAACGTCTGCAATAAGTTTCAATTCAAGGCTTACTTCCCATTCTTCACCGGGAGCACCATTTTTAGCAAATTTTGGTGTCTGACGTGTAGATGTTGCAAAGTGGGAGTTACCCCAACCACCACGACCACCTTTTGCACCGATGAATTCGTCGTCGGTGGACATATCAGCCATAATAACGCCACTCTCAACCTCACGGATAATTGTGCCACGTGGTACTTTAATTATCAAATCCTGACCCTTTTTACCACTGCGTTTTCCACCACTACCGTTAGCACCCGCTTCAGCCTTATATTTTCTTTTGTAACGGAAGTCTGCAAGGGTGGAAAGGTTATCGTCAACCTTAAAAACTATGTTGCCTCCACGACCACCGTCACCACCGTCAGGACCGCCTGCGTTGATATATTTTTCTCTGTGAAAAGCAACTGCACCGTTACCACCGTCTCCGGCTTTAATCTTAATTTTAGCAATATCTACAAACATATTTTTACCTCTATTTATATACAATTAAATATAAATTCCCATTATCCTTATTATTTTACACTATTTTCATAAAATAATAAATACTTATTTTGATATTTTTTTGATTTTTTATTTGGCGAACAAACGAACAAAAAATAAAAAATATTCTTTTTTTAGAAAAAACAAGTGTGAAGACGCTTGAAATCAAATATATTGTATAAAAGGTATTGACAACCACAATATATTGTGGTAATATAAGGCTGAAAAGATGAAATAAGCAAAAATTATCGAAAACTATGTCCGTAAAAACGGACTGAAAATACAAAATTTTCCGAACATTTGTATTGACATTTTGAAAAAATCATCTATAATATGACTTGTAAAGAACATTTGTTCCATTTTGTTCGGTAAAAATTCAAATTAAAATAAATCGGAGGTTGATTTTATGTCAGCAACATTCGCAATCACAACTTTAATAGAACTCGCAGTAGCAATTCTTTTGGTATATGGTTTTATGCACGAAGAAAAATTCATCGCATTCGAACAGGCAGTTAGAAGAATTGTAATCGGTAACATCCGTCGTGCAATCCGTATTCATAATCATAAAAAAGCTGTGGCAAGGGGAGAACATCTCCGTTTACACACAGTAAACACAAGAGTTTCTGAAACAAAAACAACAGTAGCATAAGAAAAATCTTTTCGATTGTCATAATAAATCCTTTCACACCTTTCAAAAAGAGAAATCCCCAGGGTAAATAACCTTGGGGATTTTTCTATGTATTTTTAATTATTCAGCTGTGTATTCTCTTACTCTCAACGGAATACCGATTTCATCACAAAGTTTTTTGCAATCTTCAATATCTTCTTTTGAAATCACATCAACAACAGTAAGCTTTGTTGGGATTCCGTATTCTTTACACTCTTTTGCAAACTTGAGCATAGCATCAAATGCTTTTTCACCAAAACTTGCTCTGGTTACTGCATCATATTTTTCTGCTGTTGGTGCATTAAGGCTAATTGAAACAGAGTCAATTACTTGACAGATTTCCTTTGCAGTTTCACGCTTATTGATAAGGTCGGAAAGTCCGTTTGTGTTAAGACGAATATTGATTCCCTTGGTTTTAAGATATTTACAAGCCTCAATCATATTCTGGAGTGCACAGGTTGGTTCACCGTAGCCACAAATAATAATTGAATTGTTGTATTTTGTGAAATCAAATTTGTCGATTTCTGCTTTGATTTCATCAATAGTTGGGTTGTGGTCAAACCAAAGTGTAGTAGCTTCACCAACACTATCACCATTGTTGCGGATACAAAAAGTGCATCTGCAAGGGCAAGCGTTTGTAATATTCAGGTAAGCCTGATTTCCATAAGTATAAACAATATCAGTCATATTAAACTCCTTTGAAAAGTTTAGATTTAAAATTCATTTTATCAAGTGCCGATGCAAATATTATAAACAGAATTCCGCTTGCAACCGCCTGAATTGTGTTGCCGATTATGGAGAGTGTTGCAGATGCAACTGAATATAAAATACACTCTGCAATAAAGTATCCGAGAATAGAAATTACACCTGAAACCAATGTCATCAGGGCAGTTTTGCCACTAAATATTTTATTGCTTTTGTCATTTTTACAAGCGACCATAAAAGGTAGAGAGATTAAGATTTTGATAATTGCTGTTGGAAAACTCCAAACTGCAAAACCACCTAAAATGTCTGCAAAAGCACCACCCACAGCACCTGCAATAAGGCAATAGGGGAATGGCAAAATACAAGCAGAAAGATAAATAAAACAGTCCCCAAAATGAATGTAACCTTCACCCATACCCGTTGAAAACTTTATAAGCATTGTTGAAAGCAGAATAATCGCACTAAATATGGCGGTATATGTTTTTTTGTATAGTGATTCCTTTTTTCTCATTTATAAGCATCTCCAAGTGCTTTTGAAAATTCACTCCGTTTGGCTCGTAGTCGAGTGTTGTCGGAGTATCCATTATTGAACAATAAATAAAGTTTGTAGCCAGAGAAATGGCGTCCAAAACATCCATACCCTTTGTAATTCCACCACAGACTATACTTGAAAAAATATCTCCAGTGCCTGAAAAACTGCCTTTTAATAGCTTTTGATTAACTGTTCCAATCTGGTCTTTCTGAACGAACATATTGGTGATTTTGCCTTTTTGTTTTATGCCTGTAACTATTACAGTTTTCGTTGTATCGCTGAGCAGGGAATATGCAAGACCTTCGATTTTGTCATAGTTTTCCTCTTTGCTAATTTCGTTATAATCAGTACCGCAAAGAATACATAACTCGGTAAGGTTAGGGGTAATAATATTTGCCTTTTTGGTAAGCAATTTTACCCTTTCACAAAGGCTTTCGTTATATGTATCATAAAGCACACCGTCATCCGCCATAACAGGGTCAACAAAAACGAGGGAATCCTTGCCAAAATGTTCAATAAAATCAAGGATAAGAGCCACTTGCTTTTCACTTGCAAGATAGCCTGTTAAAATAGCATCGAATTTAATATTCTGCTTTTTCCATACGTCAATAAATGGTGTTAAATGCTCTGTAAAGTCAACTGAATAAAAATCGTCATAGCCAGTTTGATTTGAGAGAATTGCAGTAGGTACAGGAATACATTCAAGTCCCAAAGCAGAGATAATTGGCAAAGCCACGGTAAGTGAGCAATTTCCAAAGCCTGAAAGGTCGTTTATAACTGCAATTTTTTTCACCATTTTCACCTCTTGCAATACTGATTTTATGGGTATATAATATACTAAAAGTGTCTTTAATAAAATATACAAATTTTAGAATTTTTAAGGGGACAGTTTATAGTGAAAAACCAAAAATTGTATATGCAGATTTATAATTATTACAAAGGTTTAATAGAAGAAGGAAAACTAACCGAAGGGACAAAGTTGCCATCTATCCGACGCTGCTCAGTGGAATTAGGAGTTAGTAAAACTACTGTTGAACAAGGGTATATGTGCCTTTGTGATGATGGATATATTCTGCCGAAAAGTCAGAGTGGCTATTATGTTTCAAAGCGAGGCAACTCGCCTAAAAAAACAGAGAAGAAGATACAAAATGAGAACACAAAAAGCAATATTGTATTTGATTTTTCTTCAACGGGTGTTGATGCAGAAAGTTTTAATATGGACATTTGGCGAAGATACCTAAAAAGTGCTTTGCGACAGAATGAAAGACTGCTTTTCTATGGGGACCCGCAAGGAGAATATGACCTGCGTTGCGAAATCGCAAAATATGCAAGGGAAACAAGAAATTGTGTCTGCTCCGAGGAAAATATTGTAATTGGTGCAGGGGTGCAGACGCTTTTGAATATTCTGTGTCCGCTTGTTAAAAATAAGAAATCCGTTTGCTTTGATGACCTTTCGTATCGTCAGGGTACGGCAATCTTTAATGACTACGGATTTAAGATTAACAAAGACAGAGAAAAGAGCAGTATAATCTATGTTTCACCATCATACTCAACCCGTTGGGGAGATGTTATGAGTGTAAAGGAAAGGTTCGATTTGACCGAATTTGCAAGACAGAATAACAAACTGATTATTGAAGACGACTACGGTAGCGAATTCCGTTATTTTAATCGCCCAACACCATCTTTGCAGGGACTTAATGGTGGAGAAAATATTGTGTATTTAGGTACATTTTCAAAACTTTTGCTTCCGTCAATTCGAATAAGCTTTATGATTCTGCCACAAGGCTTAACGGAAAAATATAAGCAGAAAAAAGAGGTTTATAATCAAACCGTGTCAAAAGCTGACCAGATAGCCCTTTGCAGTTATATTCGTGACGGACACCTTAAATCACAAATCAAGAAATCAAGAAAAATTTATGTACAAAAATCAAAAATTTTAACAGACCTACTAGTAGAAAATTTTGGAAAAAACATAAAGATTTTAAAAACAAACTCACCTCTTTATGTGAAGTGCAGATTCAATATAAAAATGTCTGCAAAAGACTTCTGCGAGAGAGCAGAAAAAGCAGGAATTCTCATAATTCCTGCTAACGAGGAAAATGCATTTCCTGAAATTGCCTTTTCCGTTGCAACAGTAGGGCAGGAAGGTTTTGAACAGGCAGTAAAAATACTGAAAAAAGTGACAGAATGTTGTAAATAAACACCAAAATATTATGCTATTTATGTGCTAATCGCCAAAATTACGTATAATTTGTATTAATGTTTTAAAAAAGATAGATTTTTTGTGCGTATTTTGCTATAATTCTACTATGTACTGTTATGCAATACGGTATTAAAATTTTTTGAAATAAAGGCAGAGTTTTTCTGCCATAATCAGACGAAGGAGGAAATTCCAAAATGCTCAAAAAATTAAGTTCCATTCCATTTTCAGGAACACCGGAACAAGAAGAACAGCTCAAGGCTGTTATTGAAGCAAATAAGGATGACAAGAGTATGCTCATGCATGTAATGCAGGAAGCACAGGGTATCTATGGTTACCTTCCTTATGAGGTTCAGGTTATGATTGCTGAGGGTATGGATGTTCCGCTTGAAAAAGTTTACGGAGTATCAACTTTCTACGCTCAGTTCTCACTTTCTCCAAAAGGTCAGTACAACATTTCAGTTTGTCTTGGTACAGCTTGTTATGTTAAAGGTGCTCAGGACCTTGTTGACAAAATCACAGAAAAACTCGGTATCGGCCCTGATGAATGCACACCTGACGGTAAATTCTCTCTCGAAGCTTGCCGTTGCATCGGTGCTTGTGGTCTTGCTCCTGTTCTTACAGTTAATGATGAAGTTTACGGTAAGCTTACAGGCGATGACATCCCAGGCATCCTTGAAAAGTACATGGCATAATGAGGGAATTATCTCTTAATATTTTAGATATTGCTCAGAATTCAATTTCTGCCGGTGCTCCACTTATTACAATCGAGGTCAGCGAAAATACAGTTGACCATATCTTGATTATTGGAATTTATGATAATGGCAAGGGAATGAGTGAGAGCCAAGTGAAAAGTGTTATTGACCCATTCTTTACAACAAGAACGACCCGAAAGGTTGGTATGGGAATTCCACTTTTTAAAATGGCGGCAGAACAAACGGGTGGCAGTCTTGAAATTAAGTCGGAACTTGGTGTTGGTACTGAGGTTAGGGCTACTTTCAAGACGGATAGTGTTGATTTCACACCATTAGGTGATGTGGCTTCTACTATCCAAATGCTTATAACAATGAATATCGACCGTGACTTTGTATATAAACGTACAGTTGACGGAAGGGAATTTGTTTGTGATACTCGTGAACTCAAAGCAATATTGGGTGATGTTCCACTTGATACCTATGAAATTTCACAGTGGATACTTGAATTTATTAAAGAAAACACGGAGGTGCTCTATAAATGAAAACTCTTGCAGAACTTATGGCTATTAAAGAAGCAACAATGCAGAAGATGACAGTTCGTGAAGATACAGGCGACGACGCAATCAGAATCGTTGTTGGTATGGCTACTTGCGGTATCGCAGCAGGTGCTCGTCCTGTACTTAATGCATTTGTTGATGAAGTTGCAAAAAGAAATCTTAAAGGAGTTACAGTTTCACAGACAGGCTGTATCGGTATGTGCCAGTTTGAGCCAATCGTTGAAGTAATTCAGCCAGGCAAAGAAAAAGTAACTTATGTTAAAATGACAGCTGATAAAGTAGCAAAGGTTGTTAATGACCATATCGTTAACGGTAGCCCTGTTGCTGAATATACAGTGAAATAAGGAGGAAACATAATGTATCGTTCACACGTACTTGTTTGCGGCGGTACCGGTTGTACCTCTTCAAACAGCGCAGCGATTATTGAGGCTCTTGAAACTCAAATTGCTGAAAAAGGCTTAAGTGAAGAAATCAAAGTTATCAGAACAGGTTGTTTTGGTCTTTGTGCTCTCGGCCCAATTATGATTGTTTATCCTGAAGGAAGTTTCTATTCACAGGTTAAGGTTGAAGATATTCCTGAAATCGTTGAAGAACATCTTCTTAAGGGTAGAATTGTTACTCGTCTTCTCTATGATGAAACAGTAACAGCAGACGAAATCAAATCTCTTAACGACACAAAATTCTATGCAAAGCAGGAACGTGTTGCTCTTCGTAACTGTGGTGTTATCGACCCTGAAAATATAGATGAGTACATAGCTTATGACGGTTACCAGGCATTGGCTAAGTGTCTTACAGAGTACACTCCTGAACAGGTTATTCAGGTTCTTAAAGACTCTGGTCTTCGTGGTCGTGGCGGCGGCGGATTCCCAACAGGTCTTAAATGGAGCTTTACAGCTGCTAATCAGGCTGACCAGAAATATGTTGTATGTAATGCTGACGAAGGTGACCCAGGTGCATTCATGGACCGTTCAGTTCTTGAAGGTGACCCACATTGTATCATTGAAGCTATGGCTATTTGTGGCTATGCAACAGGTGCTACAGAGGGTTATGTATATGTTCGTGCTGAATATCCAATCGCAGTAAATCGTCTTCAGATTGCTATTGACCAGGCTAAGGAATATGGCCTTTTAGGTAAAAATATTTTCGATTCAGGTTTTGATTTTGACCCTCACATCCGTCTCGGTGCAGGTGCATTCGTTTGCGGTGAAGAAACAGCTCTTATGACTTCAATCGAAGGTAACCGTGGTGAGCCAAGACCTCGTCCTCCATATCCTGCAGTTAAAGGTCTTTTCGGTAAGCCAACAACAGAAAACAACGTTGAAACATTTGCTAACGTTCCTCAGATTATCCTTAAGGGTGCAGAATGGTTCGCATCAATGGGTACAGAAAAATCAAAGGGAACAAAGGTATTTGCTCTCGGTGGTAAAATCAATAATACAGGTCTTGTTGAAGTTCCAATGGGTACTACTCTTCGTGAAGTTATCGACGAAATTGGTGGCGGTATTCCAAACGGTAAGAAATTCAAGGCTGCTCAGACTGGTGGTCCTTCAGGCGGATGTATTCCTGCTTCTCTTATGGACACTCCAATCGACTACGATAACCTTACAGCAATCGGCTGTATGATGGGTTCAGGTGGACTTATCGTAATGGACGAAGATAACTGTATGGTTGACATCGCTAAATTCTTCCTTGATTTCACAGTTGATGAATCTTGTGGTAAGTGTACTCCTTGCCGTATCGGTACAAAGCGTCTTCGTGAAATGCTTGAAAAGATTACTGACGGTAAAGCAACACTTGAAGACCTTGATGAACTTGAAGAACTTTGCTACTACATCAAGGAAAATTCACTTTGTGGTCTTGGTCAGACAGCTCCAAACCCTGTTCTTGCAACTCTTAAATTCTTCCGTGACGAATATGTAGCTCACGTAGTTGATAAGACTTGTCCAGCAGGCGTTTGTAAGAAGCTTGTTAAATACGAAATCGTTGCTGATGCTTGTAAGGGTTGTACACTCTGTGCTAGAAAGTGCCCTGTTGGTGCTATTAGCGGTACAGTTAAGAATCCACATACAATCGATACAAATAAATGTATCAAGTGTGGCGTATGTATCGATTCTTGTAAGTTCGGTGCAATTATTAAGAAATAAGGAGAGTGCAGAAAATGGTAAACATTAAAATTAATAACAGACCTTATACAGTACCAAAGGGCAGCACTATCCTTGAAGCTGCTCGTTATGCGGGTATTGAAATCCCTACACTTTGCTACCTTAAGGAAATCAACCAAATCGGTGCTTGCCGTATTTGTATGGTAGAAGTTAAGGGTGCAAGAAGCCTTGTTGCTGCTTGTGTGTTCCCTGTAAATGAGGGAATGGAAATCTTTACAAATACTGAAAAGGTAAGACATTCAAGAAAAATGACTCTTGAACTTATCCTTTCAAATCACGATAGAAAATGTCTTTCATGCGTACGCAGCGGAACTTGCGAACTTCAGAAGCTTTGCAAGGAATTCGGTGTTGATGATGAATGTCGTTTTGATGGCGAAATGGTTCGTTACAATTTCGACGATTCAGCAGCTCACATGGTAAGAGATAACAACAAATGTATCCTTTGCCGTCGTTGTATCGCAGCTTGTGACCAGCAGGGTATTTCAGTTATCGGTGCTAATGCTCGTGGTTTTGACACACACGTAAGCTCTGCATTTGATAAAGACCTTGCAGATGTTTCATGTATCTCTTGTGGTCAGTGTATCGTTAACTGCCCAACAGGTGCAATCGTTGAAAAGGACGATACAGATAAGGTTCTTGCAGCAATTAACGACCCTGAAAAGTTCGTTATTGTTCAGACTGCGCCATCAATCCGTGCAACTCTCGGTGAAGCATTTGGTATGCACATCGGTACAAACGTAGAAGGCAAAATGGTTGCAGCACTTCGTCGTCTTGGTTTCGATAAAGTTTTCGACACAGACTTCGCAGCTGACCTTACAATTATGGAAGAAGCTAACGAACTTCTTGAAAGAGTTCAGAATGGTGGCACACTTCCAATGATTACATCTTGCTCACCAGGTTGGATTAAATATTGCGAACACTACTATCCAGACCAGATTTCTCACCTTTCAAGCTGTAAGTCACCTCAGCAGATGTTCGGTGCAGTTATGAAAACATACTACGCTGAAAAAATGGGTATTGACCCTAAAGATATGTTTGTTGTTGGTATTATGCCTTGTACAGCAAAGAAATTTGAAACAAAGCGTGACGACCAAAATGCCGCAGGTGTTCCTGATGTTGACGTTGCTCTTACAACAAGAGAACTTGCTCGTATGATTGAAAGTGCAGGTATCTTCTTCAAGCATCTTCCTGATGAAGAATTTGACCAGCCATTCGGCGAAAGCACAGGTGCATCAACAATCTTCGGTGCAACAGGTGGTGTTATGGAAGCTGCTCTTCGTACAGCAGTTGAAAAGCTTACAGGCGAAACACTCCAGGATGTTGAATTCACAGCAGTTCGTGGTATGGAAGGCGTTAAAGAAGCAGAATATGATGTAG
>JAFYSE010000060.1 GCA_017546665.1 Clostridia bacterium
CAATCATTATCGCTTATGCTCCTTGTGAAATGCACTCAATCAAGGGTGGTATGGTTAACTGCCAGGCTGAAATGAAGAAGGCTGTTGACTGTGGTTACTGGAACATGTTCCGTTACAACCCAGCTCTCAAGGCACAGGGTAAGAACCCATTCACAATTGATAGCAAAGAAGCTAAGACAAGCTACCGTGACTTCCTTATGAACGAAGCACGTTACTCATCACTTTCTCGTGCATTCCCAGAAAGAGCAGAAGCTCTCTTCGCTAAGGCTGAGGAAACAGCAAAAGAAAGATATGAACACCTTACTCGTCTTCAGGCTCTCTATGCTCCAAAAGAAGACTAATTAAAGTTTTCATAAACATACAAAAAGGACCTCACTCGAAAGAGTGGGGTCCTTAATTAATGCAGAATTAAAAACAAACAGTTCCTATTTCCACAGTTCTTTATAAATTAAATCAGATGGATGGATGCCGAAATTCTCAAGAATAATGTAGAAGACATTTACCGTTAGATTTTTTGGAAGCACACTTTTTTCAATTTGTTCCCAGTCCGCAACATTTATTTCTAGTAAATTTGCTATCTCTTCTTTTGAAAAGTTATTATCCCTTTTTAACCAAATTAAATTATGTAACATTGTTTCTATTTCTTTATCATAAGAATTTTGTTTCATTTGTATCATCTCCTTTTATGAGATTATACACTATTATAACAAATTATAATTCTATAATGGAATTATAATACTTTTGTTAATAAAAACGGGCAATTCTTGAATCACCCCTACAAAATAGAAAAGTTGGTCTTTATTTTTCCTGTTGACTTTTGTCGTGAATGAATATAAAATTTAATTACACACTATATATTTAAACGAGGTGTTCTTATGAAAAAATGTCCTGCTTGTCAAGCAATTTATAATGACGATAATCTTACAAATTGTGCAAACTGTGGTGCTGAATTAATCTCTGAGATTATTACGGAGCAACCACAAGAGCCACAACAACCTACCCCACCCCCTGTTGCTCCACAATATAATAGTTACAACAATGCAAATAATGCTCAACCCTGCAAGTATTGTACACGTTGTGGTAATCCTTGTGACCCTAAAGCAGTTATCTGTGTTAGATGTGGTACTCCATTCGGAAATACATATACAAAAATTCCAAGTGCAGACGATAAACCATCGGGTGGCTTGAAATTCTTATGTTTCTTAATCCCTATTGTAGGTCTTATTCTCTTTCTCGTAAATATGAATGATAAGCCTGTAAGTGCAAAGGCTTATGGGAAATCTGCTCTTATAGGTTTTATCCTTGGAATTGTTCTTTATGTTCTGTTTATTGTTTTATCATTTATTGTCCCATTTTTCTTCTATACCTTTGACCCGGGAGTAACTTATTACGATTCGGGAATACTCTATTCAGGTATCTGCAATCTCTTATAAGTGTAAAAAATCCTTACCGTTTGGGTAAGGACTTTTTTATTTCTTTTTACCATAAATCAATTCATAATTTTGGTCGTGATATTTAGCGTGTTCCTCATATGTCTTTGAATATTTTGCCACATAAGGCTCTACCATACCAATTATAAAGAAAAGATAATCAGTTTCTGCAGGATTAAGTGCTGCATCAATGGATTTCATCCCTGGATTACAGATTGGACCTGCCATAAGACCCTTACAAATATCCGTGTCATAGTATTTTTCATAAAAATTCTCTTTGTCAGGATATTGAACTGCTATAACCTTTTTACAGTATGTTGCAGTTGGGTCGCATTGAATTCTCATACCAACATTTAATCTGTTATGAATAACGGAAGAAATCATGGGTCTTTGGTCGTCAAGTTTCGCTTCTTTTTCAACAATGGAGGCAAGAGTCAATATTTCGTGAAGTGAAAACTCACTTTCACTCACCTTCTGCATAAACTCATCATTAAAAACCTTTTTCGTGCCATCCAAAAGCATTAACAAAATGTCTTTTGCCGTGGCATTTTCGGGAATGTCGTAGGTTAAAGGGAAAATATAGCCTTCAAGATAAAAACACACATTTTCCTGATTTTTCAGGTCTTCTAAAAATGGGTATTGTGTAAAATCAATCCATTCGTCATAAGACTGGGCAAGATTTATGAACTCATCACTTGTACAAAGCCCTTTTTCTTCTAAAAGCCAAGAAATTCGCAATAAAGTATAGCCCTCGGGAATGGTGACCTTGACTGTTGGTATTTGAGTTGTACTCTCTTCTTCTTTTTTCTCACTCACGCAAGATGCAAATGTAAAAATTATGGAAAATACAAGTAAAAGCGAAATCACTCTTTTAAACATTTTGTATCCTTTCTTTTAGCGACCTTGAAATAATAAATCAGCAACAATGGTATGTCTGCAAACATCCACGCAAAGGGCGAAGCAAGGCACACCCCAAAAAACCCAAATAATTTTGACAAAATCAATGCTGCAACAACTCGTCCTACTAATTCCGAAACCCCTGCAATCATTGAAACATAGGTTTTCCCAATTCCTTGCAAAATATTTCTGAAAACAAACAACACAGCAAGTGAAAAATAGAAAACTGCAATCACTTTTAAATAAGTATGTGCTGCATTTATTGTTTCTATGTTTACACCATCAACGAAAATCTTTGCTATTCTTCCTCCAAAGAAATAGAGAATTGTGGACATCACCACAGAGATACTTCCTGCAAAAAGAATTGCACATTTTGCCCCTTGACGGACTCTATCCATTCTGCCCGCACCATAATTCTGTCCTGCAAAGGTTGCACAGGCAACTCCCGTTGCAGAAAGTGGAATGTTAGCTAACAATTCGGGTTTATTTGCAATAGTAAACCCTGCCATAACACTTGGTCCATAAGTATTAATTGTACTTTGTAGCACCATTGAGCCAATTCCTGTTATAGAAAACTGTAATGACATTGGAACACCCATTTTCAACATCAATACAGCAGTTGATTTCTTGATTTTAAAATCTTCCCATGTGATATTGAGCATTTCTTTTCTGCCACGGATATATATCACACATAGAATACAGGATGCAAGTTGCGAAAGCACAGTTGAAATAGCAGCACCATCAACACCCATACCCATAACTGCAATAGTAAAGTAATTTAAAAACACATTAAGGACTGCCGTAACAGTCAAAAATTTTAGTGGGGCTTTACTATCCCCAAATGCACGAAGAATACTTGCCATTACATTATACAATGTAGTAAAAATTGCACCTGCATAGATAATGCTCACATAAAGACGAGCGTCATCAAATATTTCTTCAGGCGTACCTAATAATGTAAGAATAGGTTTAACCAAAAACAAGGATAACGACATAATGGTCAAGCTTATTATAATGGTTAAAGAAATTGCATTACCTGCGTAGTGATTGGTCTGCTTTCTATCTCCCGCACCAAAAGCCTGAGCAATAGGAATTGCAAAACCACCAGTCACACCCATACAAAAACCCATAAGCAAACTACTCATTGGTCCAACAGAGCCAATCGCAGCAAGGGCGTTTGCCGAAATATATTGTCCTGCGATATATGTATCTGCAACGTTATAGCACTGTTGAATGAGTCCTGATAACATTATGGGAATTGCGAAGATTAAAATGTTTTTCAACGGCTTACCCGTTGTCATATTGAATGAACTATCTTTCATATAGAAATTGCCTTTTATCGCACAAATCGGAGAGCACATTACGTACCCTCCGATTTTTTAGTTATAAACAGAAATTAATATTTCTTTCTTGCCACATAGGATGTGTGAAGAATATCGTGAGCCTTGTGGCTTCCTGGTTTGCCAAGAAACTCTGTGTAAAGAGTCTTAATTGCTTCATTTTCATGTGACTTTCTTACTGCGTTATTTCGGTCAGCTGTGTAAAGTGCTTCTGCACGACGAGCTTTAAGGTCAACGAAGTTACGAACAACAGCGTGTTGAATTGGCTGACCACCGCCGTTGATACAACCACCTGGGCAACCCATAATCTCGATAAAGAGATATTCGCTTGTACCGTTTTTAATCTGGTCCATAAGAACTTTTGCATTCTTTGTACCACTTGCTACTGCAACCTTAATCTTCTTACCTGCTACGTCATATTCTGCTTCCTTAACGCCGTCCATACCACGAACTGCTGTAAAGTCAACATCCCCAAGTGTTTCGCCTGTAAGCTTTTCAACTGCTGTACGGAGAGCAGCCTCCATAACACCACCTGTTGCACCGAAGATTGTTGATGCACCTGTGCTTTCGCCAAATGGTGTGTCAAATTCTTCATCGGGAAGATGCTTGAAGAAGATACCTGCACTTTCAATCATACGAGCAAGTTCTCTTGTTGTAAGAGCGATGTCAACATCAGGAACACCCGCTGCATTTTGGTCGTCACGCTTTGTTTCAAATTTCTTTGCTGTACAAGGCATAATACCAACAACAACCATATTGGCTGGGTCGATACCCATCTTTTCAGCATAATATGTCTTCATAATTGCACCAAACATCTGCTGTGGTGACTTACAGCTTGAAAGGTGACCAATCTGGTCTGGGTAATAGTGTTCACAGTACTTAATCCATCCTGGTGAACAAGATGTAATCATTGGAAGTGTACCACCATTCTGAACTCTTTCAAGAAGTTCGTTTGCTTCTTCCATAATTGTAAGGTCAGCAGCATAGTCTGTATCGAAAACCTTATCGAAACCAAGACGACGAAGTGCTGCAACCATTTTACCTTCAACATTTGTACCGATGCTCATACCGAATGCTTCACCAAGTGTTGCACGGATTGAAGGAGCAGTCTGAACAATAAC
>JAFYSE010000061.1 GCA_017546665.1 Clostridia bacterium
ACTCTCCTCTCTTACTTTGATTTAACTGAGTCTGCGATAACAACGATACCGTTCTTAGGACCTGGAATAGCGCCCTTAATAGCGATGAGGTTGTTTTCAACATCTACCTTAACGATGTCAAGGTTTTGTACTGTAACTTTTTCAGAACCGAGGTGACCAGCCATTTTCTTGCCTTTGAAGATACGAGCTGGGTCGATAACGCCGAGTGAACCACCGTGACGGTGAACAGGGCCTGTACCGTGAGTTTCCTTAAGACGTGAGAAGTTCCAACGCTTAATTACACCTGCTGTACCCTTACCTTTACTTGTTCCCACAACGTCAACTCTGTCGCCTACTGCGAAGATGTCAGCCTTGAGGATGTCGCCTACGTTTACTGATTCTGTGTCTGCAAGTCTGAATTCCTTGAGCACTTTCTTTGGAGCAACGTCAGCCTTCTTGAAGTGACCTGCCATTGGCTTGTTCACTTTTGTTACCTTAACGTCGCCAAAACCAACCTGAACTGCTGCATAGCCATCGTTCTCGATTGTTTTCTTCTGCACTACTGTGCATGGACCAGCTTCAACAACTGTAACAGGAATTACTTTACCGTTTTCGTCGAAGAGCTGTGTCATACCGATTTTTTTACCGATAAGACCTTTGTTCATTTTTATTTCCTCCTTTGGTTATTGGTCGGTTTCTCACCGACTTGACCTTGCTCGATGTCTTGTTCTTAAAGATTAAAGTTTAATCTCGATGTCAACACCGGCAGGAAGCTCAAGACTTGTAAGAGCTTCAACAGTTTTGTTTGAAGGTCTTAAAATGTCGATAAGCCTTTTGTGTGTTCTCTGTTCAAACTGTTCACGGCTGTCCTTGTACTTATGAACAGCGCGAAGGATTGTAACGATTTCCTTTTCTGTAGGAAGTGGAACTGGACCTGAAACCTGAGCGCCTGTACGCTTTGCTGTTTCAACAATCTTTTCCGCTGCCTTGTCAACAAGGTCATGGTCATAACCCTTAAGTCTGATTCTGATTTTCTTGCCTTTTGTTGCTGCCATTTTGTTTTCCTCCTAATTTACTGGGCACGATATTTTACTTGCAACTCATCCGGGTGTTTCCACCCTTCCGTTTTTAAAACCGAAAAATCGGCTCTGATTTTTCGGACGGCGTAAAATAGCGCAGAATGCTCCTGCAAGTACCATTATGACACAGTTGGGGTATGCCACAAGGTTTTTAAAGCATTATTGGTCGCCCGATTTAAAATCAGACATACTCCACGGTAATTCCCTGCATCGTCGTGCAGCCACCTACCGCTTCATCGCATATCGTTTTCCGTGATTTTGGGCAGAATTCGCCCAAGACCGCAGAATGCTTGTATATTCTAGCATATCCTTCGTTAAATTGCAAGAACTTTTTTAAAAAAAATTGTGAAAAATGCAGATTTTTTTAATCTTTTTTCAAGTGCACAACATCTTGTGTTTTTTCTCTTTTTCGGCACAAAATTTGCTCATTTTTTCACATTGAAAAACCCCCTATATATAATAGGTATAGTGAATTTTTCATAAAACAACAAAAAATACGATGAATTTCTCCACCGTATTTTCATCTTCTTACTATATTTTTGATGTTCGTTCAAGCGCAGAGTCAATATGGTCACAGAAGTTATCTGCCCCAACCTTTTCATAAAACCCTGCTTTTTTCATAGCGTTCATAGGTTGTTCGTTTACGTGAGAAAGCACAAGAGATACACCCTTGCTCTGACATTTCTTATAAAGAGTTTCAAGAGAATGCATAGCGGTAGCATCAATAGCAGTAACTCCTCTCATTCTCAAAACAAGACATTTTGTATAGTCTTTTAACTGAATATCCAGAATCTTGTCAGCAGCACCAAAGAACAAAGGTCCGCTGATTTCATAAACACGAACATTCTTTGGAACAACCTTTAAATCAAGACTATCATTATCGTTTTCGCTATCAACATATTTCCAACCTGAAACAGTAGTTTCCTCGCTCATTCGTTTCATGAAGAGCATCGCAGCGAGAATCATACCAACCTCAATAGCAATAACCAAGTCAAAAATCACAGTAAGACCAAAAGTGATTACCATAACAATAATATCATTTTTTGGTGCAGTCTTTAAAGTATGTATAAACTTTTTGTACTCACTCATATTAAAGGCAACCATAAAGAGAATTGCTGCAATAGTTGGCATTGGAATAAGACCTGCCAAAGGCATAAGGAACAAAAGCACAAGTAAAAGCACAACAGCGTGTACCATTCCCGCTACAGGAGTTCTGCCACCATTCTTTGCATTGGCTGCAGTTCTTGCAATTGCACCTGTTGCAGGAATTCCACCAAATAATACAGACGTGATATTACCAACGCCCTGTGCTACAAGTTCAGCATTTGAGTTGTGGCGAGAATTCACCATACTATCTGCTACAACACATGAAAGCAAGGATTCAATAGCTGCAAGAATTGCGATTGTAAAAGCATCAGGCAAAACTGCTGACACCTTTGCAAAGCTAAAATCCATACCTGTTAATGCAAATTTAGGAAAGCCTGACGGAATGGTGTAAAGTTCACCTATTGTAAAAACTCCGCTATCAAGTCCGGGAATGAACTTAACCATCAGCGCACCAACGACAACAGCAATAAGTGATGGTGGAATTTTCTTTTCAAATTTAGGATATATAATAAGTATAGCGAGAGAAACTGCACCAACCAAAAGTGCTTGCCAACTAAAGGTACCAATGGCATGAATATTCGCTTCAATTTTCTCAAATGTTTCAATGGGTTTTACGCCATCCGCATACTGCAACCCTAAAAAATCCTTAATCTGACCAATGAAGATTGTAACAGCAATACCTGCAGTAAAGCCAGTTGTGATGGTGTAAGGAATAAATTTAATCAATGAGCCTAATTTAAACACACCCATAAGAATTAAGAACACACCTGCAAGGAGAGTTGCGATAATAAGTCCACTCATACCTTGAGTTGCTACAATTCCTGCCACAACTGTTGCGAATGCTGCAGTAGGTCCTGCAATCTGCACACGGCTACCACCTAAAAACGAAACCATAAAACCTGCAAAAATTGCTGTATAAACACCACAAGCAGGTTCAACTCCCGATGCCAATGCCAAAGCAATTGACAAAGGTAATGCGATAATTGCAACGATTACACCAGCTACAATATCCTTTACTGCTTGTTCCTTTGAATAGCTTTTCATTATGCTGAAAAACTTTGGTTTAAGATAAAACTTTTTCAAAAAATCACTTCCGATTATTAGCTTAAAAAATTACCGAAAGAATATTATCACTTTTGTATTGTGTAGTCAATAAAAATTTTATATTTATTACAATAAGTTGGAGGTTTTTTACACAAAAAAAACAGCGAGTTGCCCCGCCGTATCTTTTGTTTAACTGTTTGCCTGTCCTGTATATGCCTGAACAAGGACTTTTAACTGCTCAACTGTGTCGAATTTTGCACCGGATTCAACAATGGCAGACCTTATTGACACAGGCAACGCATCAAAATATGCCTTTGTTTCAAGATTCATATTTTCCATAAAAAATCACCTCGGTAATATTTTACCAAGGCGACTCTGTTTTATACATTATAAAACCTTTGACAAGAAATCCTTAAGTCTGTCGTTCTGTGGATTTTCGAAGAAATCCTTTGGATTATTTTCTTCGATGATTTTACCACCATCCATAAAAATCACTCTTGTACCCACTTCACGTGCAAAGCCCATTTCGTGAGTAACAACAACCATTGTCATTCCTGCGCGAGCAAGGTCTTTCATAACATCAAGCACTTCACCAACCATTTCAGGGTCAAGGGCAGATGTGGGCTCGTCAAAGAGCATAACTTCAGGCTCCATACACAATGCACGAACAATAGCAACACGCTGTTTCTGACCACCTGAAAGCTGACTTGGATAAGCTTCTGCTCTGTCTTCAAGCCCTACTCTTTTCAACAATGACAAAGCTTTCTCGTTTGCTTCTTCCTTACTCTTCTTCAAAAGCTGTGTAGGCGCAATTGTCATATTTTTTATGATATTCATATTGTTAAAAAGATTAAAATGCTGGAACACCATACCCATTTTCTGACGGTGAATGTTGATATCAACCTTTTTATCAGTAATGTTTACACCGTTGAAATTGATTGTTCCGCCCGTAGGCATTTCAAGAAGGTTGAGTGAACGGAGAAATGTTGATTTACCACTTCCGGAAGGACCGATTATAACAACAACTTCGCCCTTTTTGATGTCAGCATCAATACCATCAAGAGCCTTAACCTTTCCACCAAGATAATGCTTTTTAAGTCCTCTAACTTCAATAATATTATCGCTCATTACGACGAAGCCTCCTTTCAATGATTTCAACAAATTTGGTAAGAAGAACAACTGTCACAAGATATACTATTGCAACTGCGATAAGAGGCATAAATGCCTCGAAAGTTATACCTCTAATTCTTTCACCTGCTTTTGTAAGGTCAAGAATTCCTACATAACCTGCAATTGATGTCTCTTTAAAAAGAGCAATAAGCTCATTAAGGAGTGTTGGAAGAGTTGATTTGATAGTCTGAGGTATCACAATATTCACCATCGTCTGGAAATAACTAAATCCCAATGAACGACCTGCTTCAAACTGACCATTATCCACTGACATAATACCGCCACGGAAAATTTCAGCAACATAGGCACCCGAGTTAAGTCCAAATGCAACAATGGCGATTGGAATATCCTCTGAAGAAACGAGAATAACGAAATACCATATCATAAGCTGAACAACAACAGGTACGCCTCGCATAACTGTTATATAAGTTTTCGCGATTGCATTAAGAGCTTTGAGAACATAATAGCCTATGCCACCCCTGATTCTCAATGCTTCTTCATTCTTATCATACGACGAACGGATAGCAGCCAAAACAACGCCCACTACTAAGCCAAGCAATAAGGCGAAAACAGTGATTATTACGGAATTGATAAAGCCTTCGGCAATCCACTCCCAACGGTCATCGGTAATAAAGCATGAAATAAAAGTTTCTTTAAGTTCACTAAACCATAAACTTAGAGCGTTCATATAATGCTCCTCTCATTAATTAAGGGCGGAAATAACCCGCCCTTTAATATGTTAAATTAAATTGCCACAGAAGTTAATTATTCTGCAGGAATATATTTTTTGATAATCTTATCGATTGTACCATCTGCCTGAAGTTCTGCAAGAGCCTTGTTGATAGAATCAAGAAGTTCTGTGTTTTCCTTTGCAACGCAAATTGCATAATCCTCGTTAGCATATTCACCATCAAGGATTTTAAGACCATCGTTTGCTGCTACGAATGACTTTGCAGGTTCGTTATCAATGATAACTGCTGTAACTTTGCCTGATTTAAGAGCCTGAACAGCGTCTGCACCTGTTTTGTAACGAACAACATTATCTTCACCAAAGCCCCATTTTGCTGGAACGTCTGAAGAATAGATATCACCTGTTGTATCCTGCTGAACACCAATCTTGATGCCTTCCTTAACACCTGCAGGATTTCCGTCCGCATCAAAGCCTGTGTAGAAATCTTCAAATGATGTGTATTCACTATCTGCAAGAACAATAACAGACTGAATGCCTGTTGCATAAGTTGTTGAGAAGTTTACACTCTTAAGTCTTTCATCTGTAACTGTCATGCCAGCCATACCCATATCGAATTTACCTGACTGAACACCACCGATAATTGCACCAAAGTCAACGTCCTTGATTTCAAGTGTCATACCAAGTTTTTCAGCAATAGCCTTTGCGATTTCAACGTCGATACCAACGAATTCGCCACCCTCAACATATTCGTAAGGAGGGAATGCTGCGTTTGTTGCCATTACAAGAACTTTTGTTTCATCTTTTGGGTCTTCTTTACCGCCACAAGCTGCGAAGCAACCGATAACGATAACAAGAGCGAGAACTATTGAAAGAATTTTAACTGATTTTTTCATTTCAAATTACCCCTTTATGTAATAATTTTTTATTTTTACACTTAAATAATATATCCCTTTTTTGAAAAAAGTCAAGTGTTTATACATAAAATTCAATTTATACACCTGTTTTATGGATTTTTATACATTATTAGTAGAAATATACATAATTTTATGCATAAAAATAAGCGTATATTCCGAAAAATATACGCCTATATAAACTTAACTGAATAAATTCTCTTCCCGTTTTTCTGTTTCAGGTTCATTTTGTGTAACCCATTCCTGAGCAGGAATACCGTCAATATATAAATCTACAATTTCAAAATTGCCTTTATATATTTTAACAAGAAGATATGCGGATTGCTCTTGAACGCTAATATAATTTTGTCCGGTCATAACGGAAAACTCAGTCAAATTAATTCGTGTTTCCTTACTCATGCGAATATAATTTGTATCTTCAGGTCTTGTAGCTCTAGTTTCGGTAATAATAGCATATCCTTCTGAATCTTCCCCTATTACACCATATTTGACTTCCTGATACAATATAGCCATATCATACAGGCTATAATCCACACTACCCTTATAAATGCTGTAAATTCTAACTCGGAATTTATATTCCTTTCCGTATTTCAACAAATCTTCTTCTGCCTTATTTCCGTAGGCAATCATCCACACGGGAACGAGCAACTGAATAAGAATTGTGACAATCAGTATTGGTAGCATAAGTTTTTTAAGCATCCGTGCCACCCCCGTTCAGTTGTTCCTGTTGAGCCTTCTTAATTGAAAGCATTTTCCAGTTGGTAAGGATAATCGCAGTACCAAAAACAACAAGCAATGCACCGAAAATAAAGATATTGTTTTCTCCATTGTAGGCATACACGCCCAACAGTTGTATAAAAACTGTTAGAAGTCCTAAATTAATAGTAAGAATTTTAATTTCCTTAACACCTTGATAAACAACCATTCCGCCAAAAGCAATCGTTAACGCTGAAACAAAATAGAAAACAAGCATATCACCTGCACCTGTTTCAAAAAGTAAATCCTCAAAGATGGCATATACGAATGGTGCTAAAATCATAATAAAAGGCATTACTATTTTTGCAGTTTTAAATGGTTCATCTTCAAAATCTTCTCTTTTTATTATACTTGTTACCAAAGGTGCACCAACACACAGAATAATGGCTATACCAAATCCGATTACACTTTCGCCACTATACTCCGGTGTATCAAATATTACGCCCAATGATAATCCAAGCATTGTTGCACAGATACCCATTGCTGAAATTGGTTTAAATGGTGATGTAACGACAGTATTGTCCATAGAAACGACATAAACACACAAGAAGAATGAGAGTAATCCTGCAAACAGAACTGACATTGATTCAGCGAGAAGACCCGTCCTGAAACCTGCCACAAGCACAACCACCATTTGTGGAATGGATGCTATCATTGTAATCCATTGGGTTATTTTTCCTATTACATTATCCTTGTCACGGGACATATAATAGGTGAACAAAATTCCTACCGCGAAAAACAGTAATGAAAGTAATAAATTCTGCCAGTTACCGATAGTCGCAATATGGATTGTCATATAGTAATAAAAGATGAGTGGTATTACGGACCCGAATATAAACAGTATCGGAATTAAAAGTACGGAATCAATTACAAGATAATCAGTATATACCCAACTGATATTTTGCACGCCATCCACAAGGGCGATTGTTGCAACTGTGCCGATAGTCCATATAATACTTGCACTTTCACGCCAGCTTGAGTTTTCTCTTTTCTTTAAATATGTATATAGGGCAAAAGCCTGACCTGCAAGCATTGGTACAACCGAGAATGCAGTTTGTAATGAAACGCTGAAATCTTGCCAAAAGCCAAAGAACAAAATCGCAAGTCCGGAGGCTACAAAAATCGAGCCTACCACAGCAAGTGTGATTTTAATTCGATTTTTCTGTTTGGTTTTGTCCTGTGAAATAATAACAGCTTTTTTCTCTCCGTAAATTAATTCTTCAATATCAACTTCCAGAGCATCTGCCAACATTTCAAGGGACTCAATATCCGGTTTGGTTTTATCGTTTTCCCAATTTGAAATTGCCTGACGGGTGACGTGAATTTTCTCAGCCAAGACATCTTGCGTCATTTTCTTTTCTGTTCGAATTTTTTTGAGATTTTTCGAAACTTTTGACATTCCTATCGCCTCCTTACAACTTTATTATTACATAATAACACCAAAAAGTCACGCAATAATTTATTGCAAAAAGAAAAAGGTATCCAAATGGACACCCTTTCTAATAAACTAAAATTTACAAAAATCAATATATGCCGAAACAGAAGAATTATCTGCCGCGATTTTTGAATTGTATGCAGTAATTTCTGAATTATGCTTTATGCTTTCATTTTGATAACACAAACGCTCTGCTATTACATTTGATTCTTCAATCGCTTCATATAAAGCATATTGATTATCTCTGATTTGTGCAAGCATTGAAACTGCTTGATTAAGGTTTGAGATAATAATATTCTGCCTTGATTCGCTTTCATACAGATTGTACGCACCATCTGCACCTGTAAGGTCTGTGCAACGTCCCGAATCAAAATATTCCCACATTGTTATAATTGGAAGCATTTCACGATATTTGGGATAAACCACATTAAGTGCATACAGATTTCCCAATACATCTGTGATGTCGCTAATTTGGTCATTGAGTTCTTCTTGTTGTTTGGATAATTCAACAATTTGTTGCTTCTCCCTTAACACTCGTTCCTTATCTTCTTTGATTTGGTTTTCGTATTCCCTTATATATTTATTATCTTTTATCCACCAAAACGCAACACCTACGACACCAGAAATACACAATAAAATTAACCAATTTACAAAATATGACATATCCTTATCGGTTATTATGTTAAAAATAGCACCTAAAACAACAGTGATTATAAACGGCTTAATGAAATCTTTTTTTGGTGCACATTTTCTATATCCAAAATGTTTTGGTAAACCCAATGTTTGTTTTTTATTTTCAATTTTACGTATAGTCTCAAATAAAGTATATCTATTAACCTCTAAAGTTTTTGCATGAGTAAGATATTCCTTAGTGTTATTGTTCACCGTTGGCAAGGCTTGTGTGTCTTGAACAACAACATCAACCACATTGTCACCTTGAGTTTTATTGCCACATTTAAAGCAAAACAACGCATCATCAGCAATTTGTGTTCCACATTTTGAGCAAAACATAATACTACTCCTTTAATTTCAAATAATACCCAATGTTACAAACTGTAACATTTTTATTGTAACAGATTGTTACAATAAAATCAAGACAGTTTTGATTTTGGAGTATGTTATGAAGGATTTTAAAAACAACGGGCTGATTGGGCTGAAAATATTACGAAAGCAACGGAAACTAAATCAACAAAAGGTTGCTATGGATTTAAATATAAGCCGAGAAGTTATTTCCCATTACGAAAACGGAAAAAGAAACCCGGACATTCAAATGCTCAAAATATTATCAAATTATTTTAACGTATCAATCGATTTTTTAATAAACGGGGAAGAATTTAAAAACAAATAACCATAAAAAAGTATTAAATAAAT
>JAFYSE010000062.1 GCA_017546665.1 Clostridia bacterium
AACAGTTGCGTCAACACACTTTGCTTCGTCGAATTCAGGCCATGACTGGTCTGTAACTGTACCGCCGAAGCCCATCTTCTCCCACATTTCTTCTGTAACGTGAGGAGCAAAGGGATTGACAAGAAGAAGGAGTGACTTGAGCTCTGCCTTGTTGATTGAGCCGTTTGAATATACCTGGTTAAGAAGTGTCATAAGAGCTGCAATTGCAGTATTGAACTTCATAGCTTCGATGTCTTCTGATACTTTCTTGATTGTCTTATGCATTGCGCTTGAAAGCTCTGCTGAATATTCATCGCCGTCTTTTACGATGTCAAGAAGATTCCAGATTCTGTCTACGAATCTCTTACAACCCTTAACGCTGTCTTCACTCCAGGGAGCAGCCTGTTCGTAGTCACCCATAAAGAGTACATAAGTACGAAGAACGTCTGCACCGAATACGTCAACAACCTCGTTAGGGTCAATAACATTACCACGGGACTTACTCATCTTAACACCATCAGGTCCAAGGATAAGACCCTGAGCAGTTCTCTTTGCATAAGGTTCTTCACAAGGTACTGCGCCAATGTCATAAAGGAACTTATGCCAGAAACGAGAATAAATCAAGTGACGAGTAACGTGTTCCATACCACCATTGTACCAGTCAACAGGGAGCCAATAGTTAAGCTTATCCATATCTGCAAGGCATTCGTCGTTGTGTGGGTCGATATATCTTAAGAAATACCATGATGAACCTGCCCACTGTGGCATTGTGTCAGTTTCTCTCTTTGCATCTCCGCCACATTTTGGACACTTGCAATTTACATAAGACTCAATCTTTGCGAGTGGGCTTTCGCCATCTGTACCAGGAGCAAAGTTTTCAACATCAGGAAGTCTTAATGGAAGTTCTTCGTAAGGAACAGCAACCATACCACACTTATCGCAGTGCACGATTGGAATTGGTTCACCCCAATAACGTTGACGGTTAAATGCCCAGTCCTTCATCTTGTACTGAACACCGCCTTCGCCGATGCCTTTTTCCTGTAAGAAATCAATCATCTTTGCGATTGATTCTTTCTTATTGTCAACACCATTAAGGAAATCAGAGTTAACCATTTCACCGTCACCTGCATAAGCAGCTTCCTCAATGTTACCACCCTTGATAACCTCAATAATATCAATACCGAATTTCTTTGCGAAGTCGTAGTCACGGTCGTCGTGTGCAGGTACAGCCATAATAGCACCTGTACCGTATCCCATCATAACATAGTCAGATATGTAAATTGGAATATCCTTACCGTTTACAGGATTCTTTGCAGTAATACCTGCAATCTTAACACCTGTCTTATCTTTTACAAGCTGTGTACGCTCAAATTCTGTTTTCTTTGCACATTCTGCACGATAGCTGAGAATTTCATCCATATTTGTAATCTTGTCAGCGTACTTATCAATGATTGGATGCTCAGGAGCCATAACCATAAATGTTACACCGAAAAGAGTATCAGGACGAGTTGTATAAATCTTCAACTCTTCAGGAATTTCGTTAAGGTTGAAGTTAACGAATGCACCACGAGATTTACCAATCCAGTTGACCTGCTGAAGCTTGATGTTTGGAAGATAATCGACAGCGTTAAGACCTTCAAGGAGCTTGTCAGCGTATTCAGTAATTCTCAAATACCAAACGTCCTTTGACTTTTGAACAACATCGCTATGACAGATGTCACACTTACCACCCTGTGAATCCTCGTTTGAGAGAACAACTTTACAAGATGGGCAGTAGTTAACAAGAGTCTTATCACGGAAAGCAAGTCCGTTTTCAAACATTTTAAGGAAAATCCACTGTGTCCACTTATAGTACTTATCATCAGTTGTGTCAACTACTCTTGAATAGTCAAATGAGAAGCCAACTCTCTTTAACTGACTTGTGAACTTTTCAATGTTCATATCAGTAACTTTTCTTGGGTGGATACCTGTTTTGATTGCATAGTTTTCTGTTGGAAGACCATAAGCGTCAAAACCGATTGGGAAAAGTACATTGTAGCCTTCAAGTCTTCTTTTTCTTGACACTACTTCAAGACCTGAGTAAGCCTTGATGTGACCAACGTGCATACCTGCACCTGATGGGTATGGAAATTCAACAAGGCCATAGAATTTTGGCTTTTCGGAATTATCCTGAGCCTCAAAAACCTTTGCTTCTTCCCATTTCTGTTGCCACTTTAATTCGGTAGCTTTAAAATCGTAATTCATATATATAACCTTCTTTAAAGAGATTTTTTCTGTTTTAGTTTTCTGTGATTAAGTCACTGATGTCAACTTGTTTTGCATCACCCCAAAGATGTTCAAGACTATAAAGTTCTCTCTGGTCAGGAGTGAAAACATGGACAACAACTGTACCGTAGTCAAGGAGAATCCAACCTGTTGATTTTCCCTCAACGTTTCTTGGTTCAACACCTTGTTTTGTAAGTGCGTCCTGGACTTCATCGGACAAAGCACGAATATGTGTGCCTGATGTACCAGTTGCAATAACAAAATAATCAGCAACTGCAGTAAGTTCAGTTATTTCAAGTGATTTTATATCAGTTGCCTTCTTACTGTCAAGAGTAGCAACAATATTTCTCATAAGTTCTGTTCTTTCCATTTATATAAGTTTCCTTTCTGCAAGGTAGTTATAAGCCTTGACTGTATCAATATGGATTGGTCTGCATCTTCTTGCGTTATCTTCAATGGTGAACGAAAGACCACGAAGACAAGTTTTATCAAGACTCTTTTCTGCCATTCCCCTCACTTCTTTAACATCGGGATATTCTCTATCATCCGAGGTTAAATCGGCAACATAAATAATCTTTTCAAGAAGTGACATATCTTCCTTGCCCGTTGTGTGATAACGAACAGCTGAAAGTATCTCTTTATCCGTTATACCAAGTTCTTTTCGCAGATAAACTTCACCTGCTATGGCATGTAGTGTTACGGTTATATTTTTCTCGCTTTCAGTAAGAGTCTGACCATCATTTTCAATCATTTCAATCATTTTTTCAGGGGGCTCATATCTCATAATATCGTGAACAAGTCCCGCTGTATATGATTTTTCCCTGTCACCACCAAAAATATCAGCAAGAAATTGTGCTTTTTCTGCTACACAGATGGAATGATATAATCTTTGGGGTGTAAGGCGTGTTTTTAAGATTTGAAGAAATTCAGCGTTTCTTTCCGTATCCATACAATTTGTGGCTCTCCATATATTCGATAATTTCAGGGTCAACAAGTCCGTAAAGGCTCTTGTCATTATTTATTCTTTCCCTGATTTCACTTGAACTTATCTCATAAGCATCCATAAGCGAAATATGTACATGCTTACCGTCAAGTTGGGGCATATAAACACCCAACTGCTCAAAGGCATAGGCACGAAGTTTCTGAATATTCTCATCATTATCACGGGATGCCACACAGATTGTGCATTGTTCAAGCAATTCCTTATGCTTATACCACTTGTGGAAAATAAGGAACATGTCTGAACCGATAATGAGATAAAGCTCATCATTAGGATATTTTTTTCTTAAATCTTCAATGGTATAGATAGTGTAACTGTCGGTTTCTCTGTCCATTTCCATTGTGCTGATTTCATATTTTGGATTATTAAACGCAATTTTACACATAGCAACACGGTCACGATTATCTGCCAATTCGTCGCAACGCTTATGTGTAGGAACCTTGTTAGGAATGATAATAACCTTATCGAGTTCCAATTCCTGTGCCATCTTTTCAACCATTCTTGAGTGTCCCTTATGAGGAGGGTTGAATGTTCCGCCAAAAATACCTATTTTCATTTTCTCGCCTTCTTCTTTTCGTCTTTATGAAGTTCAGGATTGTAACGATAGAAAATCATACTACCGCCGATTACGCCAACACAATCACTATTTGTTGCTTCTGCAAGTTTCTGTGCGATTTCCTTTGGTTTTTCAGGGCTTGTTTCTAAAAGAACTTTAATCTTAATAAGTTCTCTTGCTTTAAGTGCATCATCAGTCTGCTTAATAAGCGCATCTGAAATGCCACCTTTTCCAACCTGAAATAATGCAGGGAGAGAGTTTGCCTGACCCCTCCAATATGCTCTTTCTTTACTTGTCATATATTTAATCTCCTAAATACTTTGGAAGTTCTTCCACAAATTTTCTTAATGCGTTTCCACGGTGGCTTACTTTATCTTTTTCTTCTGCTGAAAGTTCACCGAAGGTCTTTTCCCCTACAAGGAACACAGGGTCATAGCCAAAGCCACCATTTCCGTGTACTTCATAAGCAATTTTGCCTTCGCAAGTGCCACGAACTGTGAAACTTCTTCCGTCAGGGAAACAGCAACAAACACAGCTTACAAATCGTGCTGTTCTTTCACTTTCAGGAACATCCTTCATAAGTCCTAAAAGCTTTTCGTTATTCTTTGCATCGTTTCCGTGTTCACCACCGAAACGAGCCGAATAAACTCCCGGAGCACCGTCAAGGAAATCAACCATAAGTCCTGAATCGTCTGCAACACAAACCATTCCACTTTCCTTGCAACCACTATCCGCCTTTAAAAATGCATTTTCTTCAAAGGTTTCCCCTGTTTCGTCCACATCTGAAAGACTGATTCCTGCCATTTCAGCAGTCAAAACATTTATTCCTAATGGGGCGAGAATTCTTTGTAATTCAGCCTGTTTTTTCATATTATGAGTTGCGATTAAAAAGTCCAAAGAATCCCCTCTTTTCTTTCTTCTTAGGCTGTTCTTCCTGTGGTTCTTCTACCTCAGGTTCTACATCTTCCACAATTTCTTCGACAGTTTCTTCGACGATTTCTTCCACTATCTCTTCAGCGATTGGAATATGCTCGTCTTCTTCGTCTTTATAATCAATTCTGTCAAATAATCCGTCGGCAAATGCCAAAGGTTTAAATGGTTGAAGGTCGTCAATCTGCTCGCCAACACCGATAAACTTAACTGCAATATCAAGTTCGTTCTTAATTGCAAGAACAACACCGCCACGAGCAGTACCATCGAGTTTTGTAAGCACAATACCTGTAATATCAGCAACGGACTTGAACTCCCTTGCCTGATTAACTGCATTCTGCCCTGTTGTGGCATCAAGCACCAACAAAACCTCACGGTCAGAATATGGAAGCTCGCGGTCAATAACTCTATAAATCTTGTTAAGCTCGTCCATAAGATTTTTCTTATTGTGAAGACGACCTGCAGTATCAATAATAATGATTTCGTGGTCCCTTGCCTTCGCAGCATTGATTGTATCAAAAACAACTGCAGCAGGGTCAGCACCTTCTTTGTGCTTAATAATATCAACACCTGAACGGTCTGCCCAGATTTGCAACTGGTCAATAGCAGCAGCACGGAATGTGTCTGCAGCACCTAAAATAACTTTTTTGCCCTGTGCCTTATACATAGCAGCCATTTTACCGATTGTTGTTGTTTTACCAACACCATTAACACCAATCACAAGGATAATTGACGGAACAGTAATAAGCCCCATATCCTCGCCACCATCAAGCATTTCGGCAACGATTTCTTTAATCTTCTGACGAATTTCATTGGCATCTTTTATTTTGCCCTTTGCTGCTTCATCACGAAGTCTTTCTGTAATTTCAACAGCAGTTGTAACACCAACATCACCCATTACAAGAATTTCTTCAAGTTCTGTGTAAAGGTCATCAGTAATCTCATCGAAGCTATCAAGCATATCGTCAATAGCCCCTGCCATTTTATTTCTTGTCTTTGTAAGACCAAAATTAATTTTTTTGAAAATTCCCATGATAATTTTCCTTTTTCTTTTTTCAGGCAATTTGTAAATTGCCTCAACATTATTCTGTCGTAGCTTAAATTTTGCTTAGATTGTGATTTTTCTGCGATGGCGAAGTGTATGAAGATACATGAGTTACCGTCGCAAAAAAGTGCAAGATAAGTGAAATTAAGCGAGACCTAACCTACGAGCCATTTCGGCTGTTTTAAGTTCGAGTATTTTTGATACGCCCTCTTCCTGCATTGTAACACCATAGAGCATATCCGCTTCTTCCATTGTGCCACGACGGTGAGTAATAAGAATAAACTGTGTATTCTTTGTCATTCTTCTCACATATTGAGCGTAACGGACAACGTTAACGTCGTCAAGTGCTGCTTCAACCTCGTCGAATATTACGAATGGTGCAGGAGTAACTTTAAGAATTGCAAAGAGAAGTGCAATAGCAGAAAGTCCCTTTTCCCCACCTGAAAGCAGGTTGATGTTCTGAACATTCTTGCCCGGTGGCTGAACCTTGATTTCAATGTCACATTCAAGGACATTCATTTCATCTTCAAGGACTAATTCTGCCTTACCGCCACCAAAAAGTTCTGCAAATGTTTCGCCAAATGAAACATTAATTTTCTGGAACTGTTCACGGAACTGAATACTCATCTTTGTTGTTAATTCATCAATGAGTTTAATAAGCTCCATTTTTGATTTTTCAACATCACCGATTTGTTCGGACATAAATTCGTATCTTTCAGACACTTCCTTATATTCGTCAATAGCAGAAACGTTAACTGAACCAAGCCCACGAATTTCATTTTTAAGTGCAGAAAGTCTTGTTCTTGCATCACCGATATTTTCAATGACGATTTCAAGAGCAATCGCTTCACGTCTGGTCAACTGATATTCATCATAGAGTTTTGAGTTATATTCCTCATACTCCGTGAGCATTGATGCCTTTCTTTCTTCAAGACGAACAAGCTCACCGCTAATTCTTTCTCTTTCAGATGCTTTTTCTTTTTCGAGATTTCTTAAATCTGTGCTTTCTTTTTCTAACTGTGCACGAGAATCAAGCAATTCGTCAACATTAGTCTTTGCATCCCCACATTGTTTACGAAGTTCATCGGCAGATGCTTTAAGACTTTCGATGTCCTTTGTGAGCCAAATATTTTTATTCTTGAATGTTTCGATTTCCTTATCAAGTTCACCAAGTCTGTCAGAGTGTGAACCCTTAAGAATATTAAGACGACGAATGTTATCATCTGCTGACTCAATATCTTTTTCAAAACCGAGAATTTCAAGACGGATTTGTTCAGCCTTTGCACCTAATTCTTCACGAACAATAGAAAGACTCTCTCTGTCACCGCTGACTGCTTCAAGGCTCTTTTCCTTTTCAGCAATTTCAGTTGTGAGTTCTTCAACCTTAGTCTTTGCTGTAAGACTATCTTCTTTTATTTTTTCAATTCGTTCGTTAAGTATTCTTTCTTCATCGAGTAAATCTTCAACACCACTTGAAGAAGTTTCATACTGTTGAACTGCAAGATTAAATTCACCTTCAAGACGAATTCTTTCTTCATTTGCAGAAAGAATATCCCCTTCAATGCCATTAAGGTCAGCAATAGCAGATGCCAAATCTTCACTGAGCATTTTTTCCTGAATAAGAAGTGAATCTTTCTTGCTTTGTAAATCGTTTACGGCTTTTGTAAGTTTTTCAATCTCGTTAGAACGGCTTAACATTCCAACACCCTGTGCCTTACTACCACCTGTCATTGAACCACCGGCATTAATAACCTGACCGTCCAATGTGACGATTTTAAATCTGTTTTTATATTTCTTTGCCATAGCTATGGCAGAATCCATATCTTCGCAAACAACTGTTTTGCCAAGAAGATTTTCGATAATGTCACGATATTTTTTATCGGCAACAACAAGGTCGGAGGCAATACTTACAAAACCATAAGCATCGTCAAGGTCCTTCTCGTCAAGGCTTCTCGACTTAATTGCAGTTAGTGGTAAGAATGTCGCACGACCACCACGGGACTCTTTAAGAAATGCGATGGCTCGTTTTGCATCAGTTTCATTGTCAACAACCACATTTTGAAGTGCAACGCCAAGTGCAGTTTCAACTGCAACTGAATATTTATCCTTAACAGTTATAAGCTGTGAGAGTGGTCCGTGGATACCATTCAATGCACCACGTTTACTTTCTTTCATTACACTACGAACAGAGCCTTGGTAACCCTCCATATTCTTTTCAAGGTCGTCAAGGATTCTGATTCGTTCGTTCTTACGGTCAATTTCGCTATCAAGAGCAGTAATTTCTGCCTTTACTTTTTCGCTTTTTGCTGTTCTTGTTTCAACCTTTATTCGATATCCGTCAACTGCGTTTTTATACTCGTTGATTTTCTCAATGCAATCGTCAAGTTCTTTCTTTGCATTGTTTTTCTGTTCTTCCAATGCCAAAACTATTTCTTTACGATTACCTAAAAGGTCATCAATAGCAGTTATTCTTGTTTTAATTTCTTCAATCTGTGAGTTTGCAGTTTCACTAATAACACGATTGTCTGCAAGACTTACTGTAAGCAAAGAAATCTCTTTTGCAAGTTCAGCAGCAACCGTTGCAAATTCATTATTTTCAACCTGCAACTTCTCAATTTCCGCAATCTGTGCTTCCAACTTTTTGTTTGCTTCTTCAAGACTTGCTTGTGCCTTCTTCTTTTGCTCGTCTGTTTCTGCAATCTGTGCATCCAAGTCAGCGTCATCAGTACTTGCAAGTAATTTATCTTTTTCTAATCTTTCAATAGACTCTGTATTATGTAAAATTGAGTTTTCGTAAACCTTTGCCTGTGCCTCAAGTTCACTTGCTTGTTCTTCAAAATGAGATGTTGATGAACGCACTTCTTCAATCTTAACATTGATTTCGTGAGTCTTCTCAATGATTTCATTCATCTTGCGTTCAATTTCTTCAAGCTGCTTTTGTGCATCTTTATATTGAACGGATGCTATATCTATCTTTCTATCCTGCTCTTTAAGTTTTTCTTGTGTCTTTTCGATATTATGAAGCCAAATACCAATTTCAAGGCTCTTTCTTTCTTCAGCAAGAACCAAGAATTTTTGTGCTTTTTCACTCTGTGTTTTAAGTGGACCAACTCGACTTTCAAGTTCACTTAAAATATCTCTTAAACGAACAAGGTTTTCTTCTGCCTGAGAAAGTCTTTTAAGTGCATCGTGTCTCTTATAACGGAAATGGGAAATCCCTGCTGCTTCTTCAAACATTTCACGTCGTTCACCTGATTTTGATGAAATAAGCTCTGCAATTTTACCCTGGCTGACCATTGAATAACCATCACGACCAAGACCCGTATCCATAAACAACTCGTTAATATCACGAAGTCTTACACTCTCGCCATTGATTTTGTATTCGCTATCACCACTACGATAAAAACGACGTGTGATATTAACTTCATCATTATCATTACCAAGTGCTCTGTCAGAGTTATCAAGACAGAGAGTTACCTCCGCAAAACCTGTTGCCTTGCGAAGCTTTGTACCACTGAAAATAACATCTTCCATTTTTGAACCACGAAGGCTCTTTGTGGACTGTTCACCAAGTACCCAACGGACTGCGTCGGAGATATTACTCTTACCACTACCGTTAGGACCAACAACGCCTGTTATTCCCTTATTAAATTGAAGTACTGTTTTGTCAGGACAGGATTTAAAACCCTGCATTGTGATTGATTTTAATATCATTCCACATCTACCTCAATCTGAAATCTTTCTAAATTTTCTTTACCCTTTATTATACAACTAAATCCTTGATTTTTCAATGCTTTTTCGTTTCTTTTCTGCTGTCCTTTTGCCTTTGAAAGGTCTTTATTTCGGACATAAATTAAATATGTACAAGTTTTGTCTTTTCCACCTAATTTTTTAAGCATCTTTTGAAGATAAATATGTCCTTCACAAAGTTCTCTAAATGCAGGATGATACCCTCCACCAAGCATATCACTTTCCACAGTTTCGCTACTATGAAGACCTAATTTTATGACTTTTATACCCTCATTTTCAAACATCTGTAAAAGTTCTGCACATAGTGGTACGCTTTCTTCTGCTGTTGGTGCTAAATATTCCCCTTTTTCAAACAGCTTGCCTAAATGAGTGTTTTTAAGAACAACTGTCGGGTAAATTCTCACTGTACCAGGTTTTAATTTTGCAATTTCACTTGCAGTTTGTAAATCCTTTTGGAAATCACTTTTATAAAGCCCCGTCATCATCTGCAAACCCAACTCGAAGCCATAGCTTTTAATAAGTTTCGATGCTTTTCTTACATCTTCAGCTGTATGCCCTCTACGATTAACAGAAAGCACCTCGTCATCCATACTTTGTGCACCTAACTCAATGGCTGTTACACCATATTTTTTGAGTATTTCAAGCACATCATTATCAATGCAATCGGGACGTGTTGACACCCTTATTCCTGCAAAATTATGAGCATCTAAAAAATGCTTTGCGGCGGTTAAAAGAGAACACATATATTCCCTTTCAATCGCCGTAAAACTACCACCGAAAAACGCAATCTCCGTTTTTTTCGGGTCGATATTATATTCCATCGCAGTCATCACTGCTTTTTCAACATCTATCGGTGTAGCAGGTACCGTCTGCCCACTAATTGCTCTTTGATTACAGAAACTACAATCATTAGGGCAACCCCTATGTGGTACAAAAATGCTTATATTAGCGTGACTCATAGTCCCATTAACTCCAATGCAGATTTTGCTGCTTGTTGTTCAGCCTTTTTCTTGCTACTACCCACACCTCTGCCGATTACGTTACTGTTCATATGAATTTCTATGATAAATTCTTTATTATGGTCAGGACCACTTTCACCAACTACAACATACTCAAATTTTTCTGTCGGATTCTGTTGTAAAACCTCCTGCAGGGTGCTCTTGTAATCCTTAAAAACGGGTTTTTCTTCTGCTGAAAGTTCAATGAAAGGAAGAACAAATTTCTTTGCCTCTTCAATTCCACCATCAAGGTAAATTGCAGCAATTACTGCCTCAAAAGCATCGGAAACGATGGATGGACGTTGTCTGCCACCAGTATGCTCCTCGCCTTTTCCAAGGAGAATCATATCTCCCAAGTCAATCTTTTCTGCATAACCGAAAAGTGTTTTTTCACAAACTGCATAAGCACGTTTTTTTGTGAGTTCGCCCTCCTGCTTGTTTTTATAATGCTCAAAAAGATATTCGGCAGTTATAAAGCCTAAAACCGAGTCACCTAAAAATTCAAGACGCTCGTTATCAAGCCCTGTGCCCTTTTCATTAGCATAGGAAGAGTGAGTCAACGCCCTTAAAAGCAAAGCCTTATCTTTAAATTCATATCCGATTTTCTGCTCAAAATCAGTCATTTTTTTCACCATCTAAATTATTGTTTTTTGCAAATGCCTTGAGAGATTCCATTCCACGAATTGCAAGTTGCATATATCTCTCTTGTTTATCTCTGATTTTTTCTGGGAGTGGTGGTAATACACCGAAATTTGCACCCATTGGTTGAAAATTCTTAACGCTTTCGTCACTTATGTAACGACTCAATGCACCCAGCATTGTATCCTTTGGAAGTACAACAGTCTCATCGCCTTTAAGTCTTCTTGCAAGGTTAATTCCTGCCATAAGGCCACTTGCAGCAGACTCCATATAACCTTCAACACCTGTAATTTGCCCACCAAAAAAAATATGTGGATTATTCCTTAAACTGAAATCACCATTAAGAAGTCTTGGTGAATCGATAAAAGTGTTTCTATGCATTACACCGAAACGCAAAAATTCAGCATTTTTAAGTGCGGGAAACATTGAGAAAACTCGCTTCTGCTCACCGAATTTAAGGTTTGTCTGGAATCCTACAAGATTATACATTGTGCCGTCTTTATTCTCCTTACGGAGTTGGAGATTTGCCCAAGGTCTGTGGCCTGTTCTTGGGTCAGTAAGACCCACCGGCTTTAACGGACCATATCGCATTGTGTCTTTTCCACGGGACGCCAAAACCTCAATAGGCATACATCCTTCATACACATCTTTTCTCTTATCAAAAGAATGTACCTCGGCACTTTCTGCATTGATAATTGCCTCGTAGAACGCCTCGTATTCTTCCTTATTCATAGGACAGTTGATATAGTCTGCTTCTCCACCACGGTCATATCTTGACTGGGTGAAAGCACATTCCATATCAATACTTTCAGCACTTACAATAGGTGCTGCAGCATCATAGAAAGAAAGTCCGTTACCACACATCTTTCGTATTGTTTCAGAAAGGGCATCACTCGCCAAAGGTCCTGCACAGATAACTGTACCATCATAACCTTCTGGCAAAGTTGCAACCTCTTTTTCGATAATATTTATATTTTCATCATTTCTGATTTTTTCTGTAATAATCTTCGAAAACAGGAGTCGGTCAACAGCCAAAGCACCCCCTGCCTCAACCTTACACTCATAAGCAGTTTCAACACAGATTGAGCCTAAATATGCCATTTCGTGCTTTAAAAGTCCTGCAGCAGAATTAAGTCTTTCTGCCTTCAAGGAATTTGAGCATACCAATTCTGCAAAAGTGTCAAGTTTATGAGCAGGAGATTTTTTTGAAGGCTTCATTTCATATAGGTCAACCGTTATTCCGTTTCGTGAGAGAGCCTTTGCACATTCAACACCTGCAAGGCCACCACCAATAACAGCAACCTTCATTTATGCTTCCTCTTTTGTCTTTCTTTTTCTTTCTGCCTTTTTCTCAAAACCACAACCGTCGTTAAGACAAGCAACAATTCCACCCTTGCGTTTAAAAAGTGATTTTCCACATTGTGGGCAAAGGTCATCTGTTGGCTTATCCCAAGTCATAAAGTTACATTCAGGATAGTTGCCACAGCCATAGAAAGCATAGCCTTTTTTAGATTTTTTCTCAATAACCTTGCCACCACAAACAGGGCAAGTTGCCTTTGTTTCAACAACTAATGGTTTTGTTGTTTTACATTCCGGATATCCCGGACAAGCAAGGAATTTACCGAAGCGACCGGATTTAATTACCATATTTCTGCCACATTTGTCGCATTTAATATCAGTTTCGTCTTCTTTAAGTTTAATCTTCTGTCCTTGCATTTCTGACTTTGCCTTATCAACAGTTGCGATAAAGTCATCATAGAACTCGTGAAGCATTTTAATATAGTCAGTTTCACCACTTTCAACCATATCAAGTTGAGATTCCATACCTGCAGTAAACTTAACATTAACAATCTTTGAGAATTTATCCTTTAAAAGTGCAGTAATTGCCTCACCCAATTCAGTTGGCTTTAACTGTTTCTGCTCACGGATAACATATTCTCTTTGTGTAATTGTTGAAATAATTGATGCATAAGTTGATGGACGACCTACACCTGTTTCTTCAAGTGCTTTAATAAGAGATGCTTCTGTATATCTTGCAGGTGGCTGTGTGAAATGCTGATTTCCTGCAAGTTCTTTCATCTTTATAGCGTCGCCTTCGTTAATTTTTGGAAGCTTTGCTTCTTCTTCCTCATCCTCGTCAGAACCTGATTCATAAAGGCAAGTATATCCGTCAAAGCGAACCGAATATCCGTTTGCAACGAATGTTACATACTTGCCATTTGCTTTATCAGTTGCATTTACACCTGTGATTTCTGCTTTTACAGTGTCCTGAACACAGTTTGCCATTAAGGACGCAACAAAACGTTTCCAGATAAGATTATATAATTTATATTGGTCAGTTGTAAGGCTTGATTTTGCCATCTCAGGAGTAATTGCCATCATTGTTGGACGAATTGCTTCGTGTCCATCCTGTGCATTTGCCTTTGTCTTGAAATATCTTGGTTTTTCTGGAAGATATTCTTCACCAAAAGTATTCCTGATATATTCATTTGCCGCTGCTCTTGACTCCTCTGAAATACGGAGAGAGTCCGTTCTCATGTAAGTAATAAGACCCACTGAGCCAAAGCCTTTAACTTCAACGCCTTCGTAAAGTTCCTGAGCAACCTTCATTGTTTTTCTTGCTTGGAAGTTAAGCTTACGAGATGCTTCCTGTTGCATCGTTGAAGTTGTAAATGGTGGAGCAGGTTGACGACGACGAACACCCTTTTTAACAGATGTTGCAGTATATTCAGCACCATCAAGACGAGCTAAATACATATCACTCTGCTCTTTGTTTGTAATTTTAACTTTCCCTGTTTCGTCACCCATAAATTGTGCTTTAAATGCTTTCTTTGAAGATGGAGCAAGCATTTTAGCATCAAGTGTCCAATATTCTTCAGGGTTAAATGCTCTGATTTCGTTTTCACGGTCAACAACAAGTCTGACTGCAACAGACTGCACACGACCTGCAGAAAGCCCACGACGGATTTTCTGTGAAATAAATGGGCTGAGAGTGTAACCCACAAGTCTGTCAAGAATTCTACGAGCCTGTTGTGAGTTAACCAAATCAAGGTCAATTTTTTCAGGGTGTTCAATTCCCTTTGTAACACTATTTTTGTTGATTTCGTTGAATTTTACGCGATTATTCGCGTTCATATCAAGGTCAAGAAGTGTTGCAAGATGCCAAGAAATAGCCTCTCCTTCACGGTCAGGGTCGGCTGCGAGAATAACTGCTTCAGCACTTTCTGCAAGTTCTTTGAGTTCTTTTACAAGTTTTTCTTTACCCTTGATTATTGCATATTTTGGTGCGAAGTCGTTTTTAACATCAACGCTCAATTTTGCAGCAGGCAAATCACGAATATGACCTTTTGAGGAAACAACATTGTAGTCTTTTCCAAGGTATTTCTGAATGCTTTTTGCCTTTGAAGGCGACTCAACAATTACAAGTTTTGACATATATCATCATCCTATTTTTTATTTCTTTAATTAATTTATTTTGTAATGTCTGCCACTTAATTGAGTGACAAGACCATAAATTTCAAGTTCAGTTATTGCGGAAAGAGTTTTATCTGTTGACAGTCCGCAATTATTTATAATTTCATCTATGTGACTTGGATTTTCACCTAAGAAAGCATAAATCTTTTTTGCATTATCCGTCAAGTAGTCCGGGGCAGCTTTTTTCACACTTTTTGTCACTGATGCCACTTGTGGATTGCTATTTGTTTCTTGTGTTTCCTGATGTGTTAAATATTTCTGTGCTCTTTTGATTATTTCATCATCAGCAAAACGTTCTTTCTTATCAAATCTATCCTGATAAGTAAAATAGTATGCTTCCAAAATATCATTTGGTGAGAACACAGGAGTTGCACCATTACGGATAAGATTATTTGTTCCCAAAAATGATGAGCTTACTAAATCTCCCGGTACTGCAAAAACGTCCCTACCCTGTTCAAGGGCTAATCTTGCAGTAATAAGCGAACCGCTTCTTTCCCCTGCTTCAACAACAACCGTGCCCAAGGTCATTCCTGAAATGATACGGTTTCTCAAAGGAAAGGTACTTCGACTTGCAGGTGTGAATGGTGGAAATTCCGTAACCAAAGCACCATTCTTTACAACTTCATCTCTCAAAGGCTTATTGTCCATAAGATAATTTGTCCCAAGGCCACAACCTAATACACAAACTGTTTTTCCATTTTCGTCAAGTGCCCCTTGGTGAGCAGCGCTATCTATTCCTAATGCACCACCCGAAACAATAGTAAATCCCATTTCAGATAACGCTGACGACAATGCTCTTGCCACGGCTTTACCATAATCGGATGCCTTTCTTGCACCAACAACGGAAACGGACATTTCATCTGTCAACGCTGTTTCATCACCCTCAACATACAATACCAAGGGTAAATCCTGTAATGTGATTAAATTGTGTGGATAATACTCACTTGATGGAGTAATTACCTTCCAACCGTTGGCTTTTACAATATCAAGAATCTTTTGTGCATCATCCAATGAAAAACTTTTAAGTTTTTCTACCTGACGTTTAGTCAGGACATCAAGGGAGAAAATCTCATTAAAGCTTGAACCATAAATTTCCTGTGGATTCCACTCATAATATGAAACTAAATCCAGGCATGGTGCTCCTGCTCCAAGCCCACAGGACATCCAAATCCAATACAAATCGTAATTCATCGTGCCATTTCCCACATAATTATTGACGCAGCAGCAGAAGCGTTTAAGGACTCTGCTCTACCGTCCATTTTTATTGTAATTCGCTCATTGCATTTCTCGATAACTTCTTTAGAAACACCGTTTCCTTCATTGCCGATTACGCACATTCCTCCCGTTGAAAAGTCAACACTAACAACACTTGTAGCCTCCCTATCAGGAACGGTTGCAAATGTATTTATACCCATTTTTTTGCATTTTTCAATCTCATCTTCAAGATTTTGACAAATACGAATCGGCAGTCTGAAAAGAGCACCCATTGACGCTCTCAATGCCTTTGGGTTACGTATATCACAACCACCACAAATCACCATTCCGTCAAGACCTAATGCCTCCGCAGTACGCGAAATTGCACCTAGGTTATCGGGATTTTGAATAGTGTCAAGAGCAACATATTTCTTGCCTTTTTCATACTCAAAAATATTCTGTTTCATCTTTACTGTGCATACAACACCCTGAGGTGTGACTGTATCACTAATGGCCTTTAAAACATCGTTGCTAACAGTATAAAAGGCGTTACAATTATCCTTTAAGGAAGCAATTTCCTGCTCATATTTTTCTGCACAGTTTTCAGTACAAAAAACACTTTGAATCTCGCATCCGCTCAAAAGGGCATCACAACAAAGGCGGACACCTTCCACTACGAAAAGTCCACTATTTTTTCTATCCTTTGAAGATGTCAAAAGAGCCTTTACTTCTTTAATTTTCGGGTTATTTTTTGCGTTAATTACAATATCAAACATAATTTTAAAAACGGAAAAACCACGCGCGAGGGAGTTCCTCATGCGTGGTTAATTGATTATTTAAGTGCTTCTTTTGCTTTTTCTGTAAGTGCTGTAAATGCTGCAGGGTCTGCGATTGCAATTTCTGAGAGCATCTTTCTGTTAAGGTCAATACCAGCTTTTTTAAGACCGTTGATGAATGTTGAGTAGTTCATACCGTTCATCTTACAAGCAGCTGAAATTCTTGTAATCCAAAGCTTTCTAAAATCACGTTTCTTCTGCTTTCTTCCGATGTAAGCATAGTTTCCGCTCTTCATAACTGCCTGTTTTGCAGTTCTGAAAAGTTTGCTCTTTGAGCCATAGTAACCCTTAGCGAGTTTTAATACTTTATTTCTTCTTTTGCGA
>JAFYSE010000009.1 GCA_017546665.1 Clostridia bacterium
TAATATTAAAAATATGAAAAATATAAATATTTAAAATATTGATATTTAAAATATAACTAATTAAGTTGAAAATTACAAGAGCAAAATAAAAAAGCCCCTACCCACGCGGGATAGGAGCTTTTTCTTAGTATGACAAGTCGTACTTGCCGCCTCTTTGAACAACATGTTTTGTAACGCCTTTTTTGTTGGTTCCTGGGTTTCCATATGCTGCATAAATACTTTGTGCTTCAGCAAGATTTTTAGCATTTGCGTTAAGATAAGGGATCATTTCATCCTCAGAAATATTACCATTTCCGTAGCTCTTTCCTCGGCTTTCGTCGCCCCATTTATCAATAACGTCTCTAGTTTCATAGAACTTTTCGGGTGTAAGATTAGGTATTACACCTTTTGCTTTTTGATAAGTCGGGTCTTTTTCAGGCTTATAATTTATACCTGCGACATAGCCATAAGGATTTGCGTCGGGCTTTGCGTCTGGGTCGATATATGAGTAGTAAATTGCTTTTTCATTCTTGCTAAGTGTAGGCAAACTTGAATCAATAGCACTTTTGATTTTTGCTTTTTCCTGTGATCCACGAAGTGCCTTTTTGACTTTTGAATAGTTCTGTAAGCCTTTTTCACCGTACTTATCAAGAACTGCCTGTGCTCCGGCAGAATCGCTAACATCGTATTTTGAATTAAGAAATTTACGGTGTGTATACTCAATAAGACCTTTAGCCTTTCCGCTCTTATATGCTTGGTATGCTGCATCGTCAGGGTTATAGCTTGGCTCTATAGCGTTCTTTCCGACTTTCATAGCTATACTGTTAATATCCTTAACAATACTTTCTTTTTCTTCAGGCTTAAGACTTGAGAACCATTTGTCTTTAGCAAAAGCGTCTCTAATATCATACTCAGCTTTTCCATATGCCTTTGAAGCCTTGGTGTATTTCTTAGGTGATACACGATTGTCTTTTGAGTCCTTAAAACTTGATTGCCATTTTGGAAGAGTGCTTGCATTCTTTTCTACTTCGTATGCTTCACGGCTCATTTTATCAGCTTTTGTCTCGTTGATATCTGAAAGATAGCCGGGGCTTAACATCTGATATGCAAGATTTATTCCTGCATTGTCAGAAGGTCCGTTATTTTGTTCTCTTCCGTATGTATCAACGTAAGGCTCATTAAGCGTTGAAAGACCGGGTATTTTATTCATCTGCTTTTTAAGCTGCTTATCAATTACGCCTGCAACACCTTCTTTATCGGTATACGTAGAACGTCTCGTGTTGTCGATAGTCCTTGCTATTTGACCGCTTGCTGTTGGTATGCCCTGCGAGATATAACCCATTCCAATATTATAGCCAAGAAGCGGCAATATGTTCATTGCTTCATCGTTTCTAGCGTAAGAAGATGCAGTCTCAAGAGTATCTTTTATACCCTGAAGCATTGACATTTCTATCATGGGGTCAGTCAGTCTGTTTGCAGCTTCTACATAAGTATTTATATTGTTGTAGAAATCATCTATACCCTTACCTGTTGAATCCCATAACCTTGCAGCTTCAGCGCCAACAGTAAGAGGCATTACAGAAGGTGCAGCCCAGTCAATAGTATAAGACTTTCCATTTATCTCTATAGCATAGTTTTGGTGTCCCTCAAGCTGATCTTGGTACTTTGTGTCAGGCTCACTAAGGTGAAGTATTCCCTTGTTGTAAAGATAGAATCCAAGTGCAGTAAGGCCCGTACCCGTAAGAGTTTTAGCCCAACTCTCGATAACATCTGAAGCAAGTTCTTTTGTTATCTCTTTACCTTTGCTGTTCTTATATACATCTGCAAGGTTCCCGGCTCTTTTGCCTGTATTTTCATAAACAAGCTTCCCGGTACGTCTTATGCTGTCTATGGCCCCTAAAGGTGAGTATTCAACACCACTCTTTAAAATATTTGCAGTTGCAGTTTTAAATGGCACTTGCCCTTCAATCAAAATGCTTCCTATGCCTGTTCCTTTTTCTCTTGATATTTTCGACCACTCAGCAATAGTATTAGCTATTTTGTTGTCTTCATGGAACGTTGCATACTCAGCTTGTTTTACCGCATAGTCTCTAGCTTTATTAAGCTTTGCTACATTGTCAGTCAGTTCTTCAATCCGTGCTTTTTCAGCATTTGTAAGTAGCTTAGTATCGCCAAGATTTTTAAGCCTCTGAAGTTCATCTTCAGCCTTAAATATACTCTCGTCAAGCCCGTTAGCTTTCAGATATCCTGCAAGTGAAGTAGAGTACTTTCTTTTTGCCGCAGAATAGTCATTTATTCCGGCGTTAGTTGCTTTTTCATAAAGTTTTAAAAGCTTTGAATTAAAAACGCTTTTTGCTTTTCTTAAAGCGTTCTTGTCCATTTTTTCATATTTTGAACCAATAAGCTGTCTATAGCGGCTTATATCAGCATCTTCAGCGCAGGTCTTTATAAGTGAGCTGTCAGCGGCGGGGTTAAGTACACTTTTGGTTCTTTGTATGCCTTCCCCTCCTGCTGCCTTCATTGCTTTATCAATTCCGGCTTCTGCTATAGCTGCAATATTGTTTGATATTCCTGTGACAACGTTAAACGTATCGTTTCCGATCCTGTTTCTTATCATTGTCTTAGGATTGCCAAGCATAGCAAGATAACGCCAAGTCTCAAAAATTTCTCTAGGAGTTGCTTTATCGGGGAGGATATCTTCCGCAAGAAGCCTGTAAGCTTCAAGCTGTCCTTCAACAAAAGGCTTGCTATTTTCGTCAAATCGAGAAATCTCTTTAAAGATATTGTTTACTTCAGCAAGGGTTTCATCTGATATTCCAAAATGTCCCGTTGCTAATTTAGTGTCAAGAGCTTGTGCAAGGTCTTCTTTACTTGCACCATTGTTAATAAGGTTAGCAAGGTACTCCACATCATTGTCACTAAATTGAACATCAAAAGATGCAGCTTCTTTACTAAGAGTATTTCTTACTTCATCCGTTATCTGTGCAAGTGTAGGCGTCTGCTTTTCAACACGCACCTGCTCGTTTACAAGTGAGTTAAGCGCGTTCATAAGCTTCCTGTTTGTAGGCTGCGGAATTGGTAAACTTTCATCAAGCGTATACCACTCACCTGTTTTAAGCTTGTGTTCAATCTCGCTCGTGATCTGCCAAACAGGAATAGATTTGTCTTCTGCAAGTGTTGTAAGATACTCGATATCATTAACGTTAAAGTGCTCGTTAACGCTTCCGACTTCTCTTTCAAGCTCTGCAATAACGCCTTTTTTAATCTCTTCATGTGTAAGAGGTTTTGCGATTTGTCCGTTAGGTTTTTTATAACCCATATCAGCAAGAGCTTTAGCAATACGGTTATTGCCTTCTTTTCTCTTTACATTTCGAGAACCCCAAGTATTAACAATATCATCCTGTACGCTGTGAGCATCGCTTAGAGCTCCTGCGAAAGTATTTTTGTTAAGTTCTGCGGATGCCTGAACAATTCGGCCGCCACCTCTTTGAACTGTAGACATTTTTTGGCCCAGTCTGTCGGCATTTCTTAGCGACTGAATATCGCCGATATCTTCTAGCCTTTTAATTTCATCGATAGTTGCTTTAATATCAGCTTCGTCAAAATCAGCATAGTCTTTATTAAGAAGGTCTTTAACAACGCTTTGACTATTCTGATACCTCCTTAAAGCTTCTGCCCTCTGTTCTGCCTCAGAATATACCCTATAAGCGTAATTTTTTTCGGGCATGAATTTGCCCCATCCCTGCTTTTCTGCGGTATTTGTTCTAAACTTTGACGTTTTCCATTCAGCGTTTTTACCACCACCAAAGAATTGTAAATTATCGGCGCCCGGAACTTTTTTTTGTGTTACATTGTCTATAGCTTGTTCTACAAGATCCTCTTCTTCATCAACAAGACCGTTCTCTTTTGCCCATCTTTCCATCTCTTCAGCCGTCTTTTTGAAAAGAGGTTTTTCGTCCTGGTTAATAGCATAGGGGCGTTTTCCGCTTGTATCGATATTCTCTCTTGGTACTGGTTCAAGATTATCAAGCCAAGATTCTGTAGTGTTCGGTACGTTTTCAGGCACACTGTTTTCAAGCTCGTTTATTAAATCAGCGGCTTCCTGAGAAGAATCTTCAATAGACTGTACGCTTCTGTCATATATAGGTCTTCCTATCTGATTTCCAAAACTTCCGCTGTTAAAATCCCTTGAAATCTCAGGATCAATATCTTTCATAGCACGCGCATATCTCTTACGTGCAGCATCAAGCGTCTTTTTAGCTGTGTTTGCTTCGTCTATGCTTCCGCTAAACATTGCCTTATCCACATAGTCAGAATAAGCCTCATTAACGGCGGCCCATTCCTTAAGCGCCTTTTCATCCGTAACGCTTTCCATTATGCCGGATCTCTCAACCTTATTAAGAGGCTCCGCTATCTCAACAAAGCGAGAATCGAGTTTATCCCATACTTCATCGGGAAGGTCAAGAGTTGAAGGTCTAGCATTGATTGCTTCTGCGGTTTCGCCTATAGTTTCCCTTGTAAATGGCGTTTTTTCTCCAAGTATAGGATTTAATGTATCTATATCTTCATTCATTGTCGGAAGCCTTCTGTTTAAGTCTTCTCTTACGAAAGAATTTCTTGCGTTTAAATCCTGTCTTACAAAAGGCTCAGTAGGTTTTCTAAGCTCTGGGATAGTAGCCTGCTTTATGGGTTCAGCAAGATCGTTTACGGCATTATTAGCCCTGTATTCGTCCATAAGCGCCGCAAGCTGCTTATTTTGTGAAGCGTCAAGGTCTTCAGGCGTAAAGATATTCTTCATGCCCGAATCGTCTTTAAACTGGCTATTATAGTCATTCATAAGCTCCGAAAACTGCCTATTATTAGCTTCGATAGGATTTGTATTTAAACGTGCAAGTTCTTCAGATGGTAGAACACTTGGAGTATCAAACTTTGGTATCTGTTTTGTAGCGTTCTTTATGTCTCTTACTGCACCTGTTACGTCCATAGATTTAAGCACATCAGCGTTGTTGCCTACAGACTTTCCAAGTGCTTCATAAAGTGCCTGTTCAGATTTCCCAAGACCATACTGTGCACCGGGAATAACAAGATTAGTAAAGGCATCAAAAGCGCCCTGTTTTGCAAGCTCGTTTCCTTCTTCTTTAGTTATCTTCCCATCCTCCATCATTTCCGCCAGAGTAGGAATTATATCAAGCACTATATCCTGTGCGTTCTGCCCAAGTTGATTAAGCGCAAAACGTCCCGCCTTGCTTGTCACTCCAAGGCCTTTGCCGATTGAGTCAAAAACAGGATTTGTCACATAGTACATTGCAAGCTGAGTCGCAGCATTTCCGGCGCCAAAAGCTCCCGGATGCTGTGCCTTTGCAGTCTCTTCCTCTCTCCTTAAATCGGCATAATTCTTATTAAGTCGCGCTCTTAATGCGTCTGCTTTTTCTCGAACTCTTGCGCGGTTATCGAAACCGCTTCCAGTCAATTCATCAACTATCTGTGCCGTCGGCTCTGCAAGAGACTGATAAACGTCAGCGCTTGCATCTGCAAGAAACTTTGAGACTCTAAAGGGAGTCTTCGCTGCACCTCTAGCAGCAGATTCCGCAACGCTTTTTTTAGGGACAGCGCCTTTTTTCTGATTTTTTCCTTTAATCTTTGTCTTTTCCAAGGCAAAGTCTTCTTCGGTAATACCCGTATTTGGAAGATTATATTTGCTAAGATCAAGCTGTTTTACACTGCCGCCGACAACATCTTTTTTCTTAAAAGCTTCATCGGCCTTGCTCTTTCTGGGATTCATATAATAATCTTCCTGAAGTTCGTGAACTCTTTTGGCCGCACTTACAGCGTTATCAATAGCCTTTTTACCGCCGTGCGTTTTGCCTATCTGAAGCTTAAGAGTATCTTTCTTTTTGCCGTCAAGAACAGCTTCAGCATACTTTGTAAGTTCAGCATCAGATAAAGTCCTTAAATAGTTCCCTTTTGCATCTGTGACGATAGGGGTAAAGTTACCTGCTTTGTCACCCTTAGTATTTGTATAGGTACTACTAAATACTGTTGCTTCTCCATCCCCTGCATCTTTCCATCCGGCTTTCTTAAGTTCACTCGTATTTACTTTAGGACGGTTAAACAGATCCACTGTGCCGCCTTGTTCAAGGCTTGCCATCTCAGGATAATTTGTCGCATTGACAGAACGCTTGTTAAGTTCTGACATGACGTCGGAATGAGTAAGATATTTTTTCTTTTCCTTGGGTTCTACGGCCTTCTTGGTTGCTTTGGGCGCAGTAGTGGCCTCTACGCTCTTTTGGGTTCCTTTAGGCACACTTGTAGCCTCTTTCGCCTTCTTTCTTTCATCAAGCCATGCATTGTAATGTTCCTGAATTTTCGCAGTCGTAGCCTTGGTATTTTGCCACTCGTCATAGGTCTTTTGTATCTTATCAAGATTAGCCTGCGAAGTAGGGCTCTGATCTCCGTAAAGCTGACTTGTAATCATCTGCTCATACATTTGCTGTTTTATAGGTATCTGTTTTTCTTTCTTCTGTTTAGCCATCTAAAGCCTCCCAAAAAAAAGAGGGCATCACCTGCCCTCTTAAATAGTTATGCCAAGGTCTGCGAAAAGGTTAGCTACATCTGTAAGTGCAAGTTCGCCTCTTTCCATAGCCTCAAATGCTCTCTCTTCTACCTGCCTTACTGTAGCACCCTTCTGAACATCAAGCTTAAGCTGTTCAAGAAGCTTGTTATAGTTGCTTCCCTGCGAAGCACTCTGCGCCTGCTGTGCATTACCTGCTACATACTCATTCGTAGCCTTTGTAGGGTCAAATGTGTACTGTCCCTGTCTTGCAAGTACGCTCTTAAGCGCATTGACATAGTTCTGATCCATAGCAAGATTTTCTGTTGAAGGCCTGTAGCTTGCCTCAAGGTTATTTCTTGCGTTTTCTGCCGCGTTCTCAAGCTGCATCCTCTGAAGGCCAAGGTTAGACATTGCAGAATTGTAACTCTGAAGAGCTCCCGCAAGGTTATCTCCGTATGTCTGGTCGAGATTAGCGATACTTTTATTAAGAGCTTCGTTGATTCCGGCACGGGATGCACCGTACTGGTTCTCAAGACTTCCCATTGTTGTTTCTGTCGCACCGCCGTTATAACCCATTGCCGCAAGTCTCTGATTAAGATTTCTACGGGTGAGCATATTGTTGATATATGCTTCCTGTAAGGACTTCTCAGCATCGGTATTTACTTCACCTAGCGATTTTTCTCTTGCCGCGTTAAGTCTGTCAACCGTACTGTCGTAGTTACTTCTAAGATTTCCGGCTGCATTGTTGTAAGAACTTTCTATACGAGACATATTTCTTTCATACGCTTCGTTTGCAGCCTGTCTAAGCGCCGCAAGTCTTGCGGCTTCAGCTTCAGCTTGGGCGCGTGCGATAGCTTCATAGTCAATATACTGTCCATAATCTACAGCCGAAGCGGAAGTTCCTGAACCCGTTCCTTTTTTACTGCCACCACTTCCACTGCTTCCACCACCTGTTTTAGTCTGATACGCTTTAGATCCCATTAAGTCTTCAACAGTCTTTTTTGCAAGAATGTTTTTTACTAACTGGTTATTGTCGGTTCTAGTGGCGTAGTTTATATCTCTAAGTATGGCGTTTGTAACGTTTTTGGGGTTAACATCGGCATTAGTCACAGCGCCCGCAGGAATCTTTACGTTTTTTATTCCACCGCCTATTTCATACATGCTCGTTACTCCTTTTCTTCAAAAGAAGGGGGTTATACGTTCGTATAACCCCCTTGACACATCACTTGAACGCTTCCTGCTTTGCACTTATCTTGGACGCCCACTTTATCTGCCGCTCGTGCAAATACTCATAAAGCACCTGCATTGCTTCGGGAACATCATTATTTTTCTTATACTCATTGATTATGTTTTTCACATTATCGTGAAGCATAGTAACGTGTCCCATCTCAGCAAGCGATAACTTGTAATAAGTATCTGCAAGCTGCGGATATTCGTCTCTGACCTTATAAGCGCATTTGATGTAGCGTTCTGCATCTTCAAGTTCTGAATCGATTTTCTGAGATATCTTCTTTATTATCTCCATACTGCTACCTCATTATGGTGTTGTAGTAGAAGCTGCTGCTGTTACGGGTGTCCACTTACCCATAACAGAAAGAAGATACTGGCTCTGCTCTGCATTTACAGATTTGTTCTGCTCGTTCTGAAGTGCAATCTGTGTGTCCTGAAGCCTGTTCTCAAGAAGCATCGTCTTGATAGAGCAACAGCACTCATTCATCTGCGCACCAAGAGCGGCAATACTCTGTCTTACATCAGCGAATCCACCCGCAATGTTCTGATTTACAGCATTAAATCCGTTTACTGCTGTAAGAACATTGGTGTTGTTCTGATTGCTCAGGAACATCGTCTGATTGTCTATAAGACGTGCTGACTCATAGTTGTTGTTGGCAGAACTTAAAAGAACATCCCGGATGCCTTCCTGTGTGGCCTGATTATTAACCGCTTCGTTTACGTCCTGTACCGTAGCAAAGTTAGGCATAGGAACACCGCCGCGGTTGCCGCCAAACCCAAAACCGCCACCAAATAAAATAGCGATTATAAGGAAGGCTCCAAGCCAGTCAGAAGACATAAATGATCCATTGTCTGACATAATATTTCCTCCTATTAAAATTTTTATATCATCTTGCAAGATTGACCTATTTCATAAAAGAACTTAGCTTACTCATAATGGAATTTTTAGCCACGTTTATATCCTGTCCATTCTGTGAGTATAAAGTCTCTGCGGCTTTTGACGGGTCAGATAAATCAAGGCCCTTAAGCTGCGGGTTAGTCTTTGCTAAATTTTGCAAGAATGACTGAGGGCTCTCACCCCGCATCATAGCGCCAAAAGCCTGCATCATTACATTATTCTGCGGATTCTGACTTGCGTTTAGCACTTGTAGAATTGGATTTTGCATTAACTGTTTCCTCCAACTTTGTGATCCTGTCTTCCAGTGACTTATACACATCTACTTCTTTTTCCTCTTCGTGAGGCTTTATATCATAAGCGAGAAGCGTTTTATATCCGGCTCCGTCTGTCTGTGCAAGCCATACGATAGGCGCCGACGTATCAAGTAAAAGAGCGCTTGAATCTGGGGCAAGCTGAAAAGCATTTGCACCGCCTTTTCCATTTACTTTTATAATTTCCTGTTTCTGCGCCTGTTGCAAAGAGTTCTGAAGAAGCATCTGCGATAGTTGCTGATTGTAAGGGAACATTAAATATCCTCCTTAGTTCATGTTACTTAGAAGCTCATTCACTTTTGCCTGAACTTCTGTGTAGCTATAGCCTGCACTCTCAAGTCTTTCTTTTCTCGTAGGTGTACTATCTTTTGTACCCCACTTACCGTCTATTACTTCAAGTGCTATCTTCTCAACGGTATTTTTATAGGACTTGTAGAGCTCAAGCTTAGTTATGCCGTCATAATCAACGTCAAGGTCAACTTTTCCTTGTATGCCGGGGACATTGCCTTTAGATGAATATTGCCAAGCCGCCGCATAAGATTCTGAAGGCTTTATCGGTGAAAGTGGATTGTAACTACCATTATCATTTACGGGATATCTTGCTATCCAAAAGTCAAAGTCGTACTTAAGGTCTTCAGGAATGACATTAATGTACCAATCACGATTGCAGTATATGCCGCAAAAATAGCCGCACTGCGCAAAGTGATAAGCATATACATAACAAAGGTTTCTTATAAACTCTTTTCCCTTTGCACGTAGCTTATCTGACTCAAGGTCAAGCCATATGCCATATTCAAGCTTCCTTCCCTTAAGATGTTTTAAAAGAGCTTTTGCATCTTTGACAGGATCACTTATGGATGAAGAGCCTATAAAGATATAAACACCTCTATCCATTCCCACGTCGCCTGCGTGCTTGTAGTTGTATTCAAAGGTTTCATCGATGTTATGAGAACCTGCCTCATACATAGCCTTTAAAATCGCAAACTGCTTTCCGCTTGCGGCGACTTTATCCCAGTCAATCTTACCCTGGTAATGGCTTACATCAATTCCGAGAACTTCCTTCATTTTCCTTATCCTCTTTTGTCGAAAGAATGTCGATAGCCTTAGTAATCACGGGAAGCATTGGAATACCCATAATACCTGCGTTTTCGACGATGCTTAGAAGTTCATTCGCGCAATATCCTATAATCACTGCATCTCTTATATAATCAGTGCCTATAAGAAGGTCAAGTCTATAGGCTATAAGTACGAATAAAAGAGTCATTCCTTTTTTAGAAAGACCCTTCCAACCGACCTTGCTGTTAAGCGCTCCGCTTTTCGTCTTGGGCGACTTTTTAAAGACGCCCGCAACGATAAGTCCTGATATATAGTCTATTGCCATGAACATGATTAGTGTTGACAACCCGGTACTCCATCCCCCAAAAAGCGAAGTAAAAATTGCCCCGACAAGTCCGACAAAAACAGTAAATACGTTTTTAGGCTGCATATTTTACTCCTTTTTTGGTTTTAAGGTTCCACAACTTCAACAGGCGGCTGGTTATCGATAATCTTCTCAAGACCGCTAACGACAACGCCGTACTCACTCATTACCATGTAGTGAGCAAGGGTAATCGTATCAAGCTTAAGGCCGTATGATACCTCGTCATGGAACTTGATCTCTGCTTCCTTCTCTGTGTCATAACCAAGAATGGTATTAGCAAGGTCATTACCCGTTCTTACATTTGAGATAAATAAAAATTTTCCCTCGTATTCAGGCATTTTAATTTCCTCCTTTTAGATTTGAGTTTGTTTTTTTAGTTTCTTGTAGAAAATAAAAATGAAGCAAACTCTCTAAAGTAGAAAAGTTTACTTCATTTCGTGTTTTGGTGTATTTCCCTTAGTTCGCAAAATAGCAATAATGCGAACTGGGTTTTGGTTGACCCTGTAGCTTCAATCAGTGGTTCGTCAGGTGGTGCGAAGCCAACGTTCTACAAGCGCGGAAAAGAACTTTTAATGATAAAATTCCCGCACCCTGCAAACTCAGCCACGACAGTAACTATTACTTTTAAATCTGATTATAAATTTAAAGACAACGTTAACTTTTGCGTCCTAAATTACTCTTCATGGAACAAAGACTATCAAGTAATGTTGGATTATTACGTAAATGCAGCTTCAAATCAGTTAACATCAGGTTGTACAACGATGTTTAATTATTTTACACTGCCTGCACCTGTGGTATTTCCTTTAAGCTGATATATAACATATAGAAACCGTCACGTCGCAGTTATTTGTTCCTGCTACTTGAAATACGTCGCTTGACGTAAAGAGGTGTATTTCTCCAGCAGTTGTCACCTTGGCTACAGCGGCAAACTCTCTTGCTCCGTAAACAACAATGGCGGTACCTGCTGTTTCTGTTCTGGCTCGTATAGGAGATGTTGCAACATGCAAATAATTTCCTGCATTATAGCCAGCGGGTGCTAAAACTCCAACATTGAGAACTACCAATCTACCAATTCTATAGGCGTTGTTTCGATTAACTATATAGCCGCTGGTTATGTTTACAACATTAATCGAAACCATGTTAGCCAAATTGCTAATTTGCGTAGTAACGTTGTCTGCCGTTGTAGCATTTCCACCTGATCCGGTATTGATATTTGTGTTTGCCGCAATAATCTGTGTAGCTTTATACAAAGTGTTGTTGTAGATAAACTGTTCTCCGATCTCGTACCTTCTTGAAGCGACAAGATTAGCCTGCCTTGTTGCTATGACAGTCTGATTAGCCTTGTTGCCGTTGATAGTGTCAATCTGAGTCTTTACGCCGCCACTTGTTACGGGTTTTGTGCTACTTGCTGTGGGGGTCGTGTCCCAAGAAGATGCACCACTTGCGTATGTAGGGAGCTTTTTATCAATCTCTGTCTTTATGCCGCCACTTGTAACAGGTTTTGTGCTGTTCGCTGTAGGGGTTGTGTCCCAAGCTGTCGCATCACCTGCATATGTAGCAAGCTTATTATCAAGAGCAGTCTTTACTCCTCCGCTTGTAACGGGTTTTGTACTTGCCGCTGTAGGCGCCGTGTCCCAAGCCGTTGAATCCGCTGTATATGTCTTAAGCCTACTTGTTTCAAGGTTATCAATGTCTGTTTCTGCCGCTGTAAGTCTTGTATCTAATGCACCTATAACTGAAGTAGTTGCAAACTCAACCCATGAACTCCATGTTGTGCCGTTGTAGCCTCTCTTATAGGTCTTTCCATCATCACATACAATCGACTGGATCACATCGGAAGCGCCGGGGCCTTTAATTACTGTGAGCCTGAATATTGACAAAGGATTTGAGTCAATCCCTGTCGGAGCATTGGTAACATAGAACAAAGTAGAGGACTTATAGTAGTTTCCGTATGTCGTTACCGTGTCAAGGTCAGTCTGTGTTGATATTTCTTTATCAGCTTCAAGTCTTATGAATGAATCATTGAAGCTATTTATAAGAGCCTCAACGGTCGTGCGTGCGCAGTTTGTGCCGATAGCGATAGGATCATTTACATTTATCTGCGCTGTCGCTCTTACAAGGTTTGAATCAGCATCAACAAAGATATCCCCTTCAGGGTGTGGATTCTGCGCGATAGTAGAAGTCTCTATCTCTGCAAAGTTTTCTGTCAGATTGGCGATATTTCCACCATATGCGGATAACTGCCAATATGTATAATCTGTCGGCAGATTGCCTGTTGTAGTGCCTTTTGCGATATACGAGCTATTCTGATATGTGACAAGATCTAAAAGCTCATAAGTCGTAGCGGCGTTATAGTCGCCTTTAGGCATCAGTAATACTCTTCCGGCACTAATCATCTTATGCCACCTCCCATTCTAAGTTACCTGTTGTTGTATTTACCTGGAAATTAAACATGTTTGAATCATACATGAGCTCCCCGGTCGTAAAGTCAATGTTAAAGTGCGGGTCATTTAAAAGCGCTGTTATCGCATCAAGTGCGCCCTGTGCATCGCTTGCGGCCTGTTCTGCGTCTGTTTTTGCATTAGACGCTATATTTGCCGCATCTACGGCGTCTGTCTTTGCGGCACTTACAATAGATGCGTCCTGTGCCACTGTATCAGCATCGGTTCTTACCTGCTCTTTCATGGTATTTGTTTCAGACATATAAGTTGCCGCGTTTGCTTCAGACGTTGCCGCATTTGCCGCGCTAGTTCCTGCATCCTGCGAAGCCTGACTTGCAGTGTTGCAATAGTACATTGAATTGTCTGTATCTTCATTAAGTCTTGTTCCTGTACCACCAACGGCCCAAGACCTTGCTTCTGTCGCATAAAGGCTTACACCTGTTGCATACTCAGCCGCGAGTGCTGCGCTGTTTGCGGCCTGTGTTGCTCTACTTGCGGCCGCGTTTGCGGAACTTAAGGCGGCATTAGCACTGTTTTGAGCATCACCTGCAAAAGCCTCAACGCTTGCTTCTATCGACTGTGCCGAAGATATGAGGTTTTCTGTTTCTTCTTTTGCGTGCAATGCATCAGATGCACTCTGTGCTGAATCGCTTGCGGCCTGTTCTGCTCTTTCTGCGTACTCTCTTGCTGTCGCTGTCGCAGATAAGTTATAGTTGCCTACGGTGATCTTATTCGTGGTTGACCCATCATCTACAGCAATCAAGTGATTGTCCGTAACGATGGTTATTTCAGGCAGTGAACTTATAGGAATATTAGCCATTTCTTACCTCCTTACGAAACGCGAATATATCTTGTGACGTTCCTATCGTCTGTATCTATCACTTCCCATGTACCACCAAGGACTGTGCCCGGCGATACGCCTCTTGAACTGTAGACACTTCCAACAGGATATGCAGCTCTTAAGACTATCTGTTTATAGTCATAATCTCTTACATAGGCACATACTGCGGAAGATGTAGGAATCGCGGTATTATCATCCGTTACCATAGGAAGCACGGAAGCGATAGCATCAAGCATAAGCGCAACTCTTGTATAACTATCAAGGTCGGGCTGTGTGATAGTATCAAGCACCTCTTTATTTGAGTGGTTATGCCTATTAGATTTATTTAAGGAAATATCAGTCGTCATGGAGTTAAGTACAGACTGTACATTTTCTTGTGCTATATATCCGGGCGGTACCTGTGCGCCTATGTTGAGCGCCGCAGTATTTGAATTTATCGCATCGATAAATTCGTTGTACTTTTCGATTACAAGATTACCAAGTGAATCAAACTGCTCCTGCATTTCTGAAGTGCCAAGCGCGGGGGTATCGGGAAGACCTGTAACGCCCTTTCCTGCTCTGTCTTCAGACGTAATTTTCTCAAACATTTTATTCTCTCCTTACTTGATGTTTCCTGCCTGTGTGTATTCCACAGCAAAGTCATTAACTCCAAGCGGTTCATTAAGAAGGTCATTTATGAACCTGAACCGCACATGAGGAAGCTTTTTAAGCCTTATCTTTGCCGATGTAACACGCTGTGTTCTATTGCACGAAAACGTCATTTTTGAAAAGGTTAGGTTCTCAAAAGACAGATACTTAAGAGTTGCGACGTCATTCTTAAGAAGCGTCCATTGTCCGTCTTTTTGCGCCCATATCTGAACAGATGATGATATTTCCGGCATACATCTTAAGGCGACATACCTATAAGTCTTTTTCTTGTAGAAAAGCTGCTGCGATATGTCGGCTGTCTCCCAGACGGAAGTTATCGCCTCACCATCATCGTTATATGACTCAAGATCCTTTTCATCGGTATACCATTTGTATACTTTGCCACTTGTGGAGCCAAAGAATAGCTCTCCGTTTATTTCAAATAAGCAAGTAGCCGGAACATTGGTAAAGTAGAATCCCGCATACTGTCTTGTTGCATACGGTCTTGACCTGTCTGTACGCATCGGCTGTAAGCCGTCAAGGATGTACAGATGGTCGTTTATCGCAAGAATATAATAGTCTTTCCATGTGTAAGCTATTGCATCCTCAAGGTTCTCTTCTTTTAAGAGCTTGCCTTCAAGGTAATAGCTTCTGTCCTGGGCGTATTTCTCACCCGTGATATCCTGCGCTGTTACTGCATACACTCCAAGGCGCGTTAAAAAAACAGGCTCCGTCGCAAGATATGAAAAAGCATACTTGCTTATAGCGCCTGCTCCCTGAAGAGTGTTTATAAGTTTAAATACAGGTTCGTCATTTACAAGATCACCTTCGCGGATAAGGATTGATTGTGTCATTTCGTTATAGTCCTTATGCGCCGCAAGGTAGTTGTTTATTATCGAATAACCCATGATAGCCGACGTATCGCTTCCAAGCTTTGAATACCATGTGTCGGCAAAATATGTAGGGTCATATTGTTGTGAAAACCAGTCACAGTTGATATAGGTGTAAAGTGAACCGTCTCTTATTCCTTGGTCTGGGTTTCCTGAGATAAATAGCCTGTCGCCTGCACCATTTACGCCAAACATAGCGCCTATCGTGCAATGGTTTACTCTGTCTGCATATCCGGGTACAGTCCTATAAGCCTGTATCTTTACGTTGTCTTCACCAGTTATAGGACTTGGCCCCGGTGGATTAACAAAAGATACGACTCCTGTTGACCTATTTACTGAAAAAGCGCTTCCTTCGTAGACTTCAACCCAGTTACCACCTGAGTTTAAAAGCCATGCTTTAACAGTCGTTGCATCAAGGCCGCCAAAAGTAAGCTGAAAGTCTCTTACTGAACCTTGGTCGCTCTTTACAAGAAACTGCTCGATAAATGCGGGCTGCAATAGGTTTAGTGGTTCATAATCTGTACCGCCTCCCGTGTAGTTCTTTGCGATAGTAAGAGTCGGGATATAGGCTATATCCTGTACAAGCTGTACCGATGTTCCGTTATATACACGTAGTTTCGTGCCGTCCAAGATAACAAGCATCTGATTAAGCTGAAAACTTACAGACCTATGCTCTGCCATTCCCGTATATATAAGCGTTATGCTCGTATCGCCTGTCTGAAGCAAGATATTATTTGGTTCTGCTTCATGGTCTACGATGAAATTTGTTATGTGATCTATCCACTTTGAGCCCTTGGGAGCTGTCAGGTTATAAAGCTTATTTCCTGCGTGTATAAGCCATACATCCGTTGTTGATAGATGATGTACACCGTAAATCGTCTCGCCATAATCTGCAAAGAGCTTATAGCCCATTCTCTTACGGATCTTGCCCGGAACAGAACGTATCATGTTCTCAGTGTTCGGGGACTTTGTATCATCAACGGTCGATGCTTCAGACGTAAAGTCTGCGCCAAGAAACATCGATGCTTCATATACCTGTCTTTTTGGACTTTTCGGAACATTAAATCTTACAGCCATTATGCCCACCCACTAGAAGGTAAAAACTTCTCTTTCTTAGGAACTAGTGCGCCTTGTGATAAAGCTTCCCTGCCGACTTCAAATTCGTTTCGGTAAACTGTTGATGTAGACAGATCATCGTCTTTATACAGTTCTGAAGCCATATACAAGGGAACAAGCGCCGCAACTTCAGGGTCAAGCGCCATTTCTTCTTCATCCGGCGTATCAAGCGTTATAAACTGCGGATATGCTCTGTAATGGATGATGTATATACCCTGCTTATCTCTTGGTATCACAAGGGTCTTATCAGCTTCTTGGAAATACTTGTCAGCAACGATATAGTCATTTCCTGTATATCCAAGCGAGTAAAGTTCTGCCGGAGCAAGCTGATAAAAGTCAGGAAGTAATTTGGAAAGTTCAAGCCTTATAAAGTTCTCATACTGCGGAACTGCTTCATCTGTTGCAAACTTGCATCCATAAAAGCATACGTTTGACACATTTACGGGGGACTCAGCTACGATAACAAGTCTTACCGTCGTATCTTCTTCTTCACCTGTATATGGCACGTTTCCTTTATAGGTCGTAAAGCCTTCAGATGAAACTTCAAAGTCTATAACTTCAGTCTCTCCTATAAAGAGCTTGCAGCTTACAGGCACGCCCTGAATCTTAAAGTAGTAACTCTGAGCACCAACAGCGCTATACTCCTTAGTATCTGAGACTATCGTTTCCGTCCTAAACCCTCCATCTTCAAGCATATTTTCAAATGGATAATTAAAGTACGTATACTCTTTGATTATGAATTTTCCGGCAGTAGACAACAGCTCTAAAGCTTCATTGCAAGCCTGCGGCATTGCATTTACATATTCCATAGTTGCAGAATCATTGGGGATATTCCTTTGTGACCCTGTTATGGAAAACATCTTTTGAAGCGTTGCATACTTAATATCTTTCCAAGTAATCATTTCTTACCCCTTTTTCTTGCCTGTCTTTTTTGGCTTTTCTGTAACCACCGGGATCTCTTCTTTTTTCGCTTCAACTTCCACAAAAGAAAAGTTAGTGCCAAAAACAGAGACAACTTCAAAAGTCTTTCCGTCTTTTTCAAATCTTTCACCTTTAACCATTTGCCTATCTCCTTTAATAAGGGGGCCAAACGGCCCCCAAACTCATCTTTAAAGTGCTGTTGATGAATCAGAGCTTCCGATCATCATTACATGACGCCAGTTAGGATGTGTGATAGACATTCTCGCAAAGCCGTTGTAAGTAAGGTTACGGGAATGTACGTCAACATCTGTCATAATGTCAAGCTTTGTTCTGTCATAGAACTTTGTTCCCTGAAGAGTCTTCATAGCTTCACTTGAAAGAAGGATAACAGGATGGTTTGTTGAAGAGATTGTAGGTGTCCACTCAGGGTCAACTACAAATTTCCACTTACCACGCTGTGTGTTGATATCGTTGTTGTTTGTTCCAACTTCGCCGTCTGATCCGATAACTCTCTTTACAAAGTCTTCGTACTCAGGGTCGTTGCCGGGAAGGACAACAGTATCAGGCATAAAGCCAAGAACGTTTCCTTTATCGTCCTTAAAGTTACGCATCTTATTGGAAGCCTTGTTGAGAACTACAGTTGTGCTTCCAAGTACATCTGAGAAGAAGTTACACTGTGTTGTTCCCACAACAGACTTAAGGGTATGCGCCTCGTTAAACAGAGCCAAACCGTCACCTGTTGTAATGTCGATGGTTGCACCGTTGAATGAAATACTTGTAGCTGAACCAACGGCACCTGTGATAGCCTGTGTTGTAAGTCTTGCTCTTGTTCTCTTATAAGCCTGAACGAGATTGATTGTCTTCTGCTTTGCAGTATCAAGCATGTTATCGTCCTTAAGCTCCTTTGAGATCTCAACTTCAAGAGCAAATGTTCCGTGCTCTACGAACTTCTCGTAGCCCTGCTCGTAATCGTCCTGAGTTGCGGCTGCGCCCTCTGTCTTAGCCTGGAAGTCGCCAAGTCCTCCCATTGTGATTGACTTCTCGCCCCATCTCTTAGAACTCTTCTCGATTGTAAGAGCTGAAACGATATCGTCATATTTGTTTCTCTGTGCTTCTGAATCGTAAATAACCGAGTCAAGGAGTGTAGCCCACTCGTCCCACTCACGGTTATTAGCAAGTCCAGTAGACCTTCTGATGATAACTGACATTTTTAGTACCTCCGTGATTTAAGAGTGTTGTTATAGAGGGCTTTCAGTTCTTTCATACTCTTTTCGGGGAACATCTCTTTGTACTTCTCGACCATTGTAGGCGGGATATCTTCGTCACTATCCTGCACATCAATTGAAGTACCCGTTGACAGGTGGTTCTTTGATTTAACCTGATTAACTACAGCCTGTTTTGCGGCGGCCCCCCTAGAATCTGCAAGCCGCTCAAAGTTAACTATCTTGTAGGCCTCATCAAATCTCGTGCCGGGGTGCGTCTCAATGTAATTAACCACAGTAAGATAAGCCGGATCATTCAAAATGTCGTCTTCGCTTGTCTTTGTGGGGTCTAGGGCAAGGACTTTTTTAAAGTCTTCGTCCATCATCCTAGATGCACGGTATGAGTTTAGTTCGGCCGTTGCCGCTTTTGCCTGCCTTACGGCGGGGCTATTTGCGATCATGTTGTCAATCATTCGCGGGTCGATGTTATTTTCCTGAAGCTGTGCTCTTGCCTGCATACGCTCCTGAGCTTCCATTGCCTCAAAATAATCTCTTGCGCTAGTGATTGGCTGTCCCGTTTCCGGGTTTGTATATCCGCCATATTGACGGGCATACAATGCGTCAATATCTGCCTGCTCTCTTCTTGCGGCTTCAAGTTCACGCCTCATTGAAGCAAAAGCTGCATTTGCCCTGTCTGTATCAAACTGAGGGGCGGCGGGTTCCTCCTGTACTTCTTCGCCTGCAGGCTGTGCATCTTCGCTCTCAAACTCTGACTGTTCGGCGGGTTCAGTCTCGTTTACGCCTTCGTCCTCGCTATCCTCAGCAAAAAACTGAAGGTTCATAGCAAGTAAATCTTTTTCTTTCATAAATTCCCTTTCACACGTGGGTTTTTACGCTTCCCAAGCGAATTTAGGTATAAAAAAAGCACCCTTACGGTGCTTACCTACTAATCTGTTGCCTGAGCCTCACTATCTTCTGAGACTTCAAGCGGCGTGTATATGATTTTCACGTCTTTATCAAAGTTCTGACATTTCTTATTCCTGCAAGTAAGTGTCTGCTTGCTGAACAACTTCCCGTCATTTAAGACATATTCGCTTGCCTTAATACGCATTTCTGTGTCACATTTGGGGCATAACATTTTCTGTTTCTCCTTCCATCGGCATTTGTCCTATAAGCTGTTCCTGTGCCATCTGCTTTTGCTCTTCTATCCTGTTTTCTATGATGCTAAGAACAACAGAAGCGTTAGGATAACCATTAGCTTTTAGGATTGTCCAATAAGCCCTTGCCGTCTCAAGATCACCAACAGGGCCAAAAGCTCCCGACTGTAATTTCATATCGGTCTGACTCCACATTGCTTCTCTGTTCTGCATAAGAGTTGATGTAGGATCAGTTTCAAATATAAATTCATCGTCCCAATAAAACTCACCTGCGGCGTCAAGCCTTAAAAACTCTTTTCTATCAAGCTCGTCAAAGACCTGCGCACCTTCTGAATTAGTGCTTGTTATCTTTGAGGGGCTGTCGGAAAAGGCAAGCCAAAACTTAAACATTGCCTCATAGAGCTTTGCGTAAGCTTCATTCTTTAAGGTTCTCTTTGAATCAAGTCGGCCTGCCGCCTGATTTATCGAATACTGCTTTGCTGTACCACTTGTTGCCGATGCATCGTACTTACCTTGGTAAGAATCAGTGATACCAAGCGTTGACTTGGCCCATGAGTAATTAATCTCAAGATATGTTTGGTCGTTCTGGACATTAGGCTGAAGCGTTATCGTATCGATAAGAGCTTTCTGCCCCGGATTATCAATTCGTAAGATGTTAAGTTCTTCTGAATCCTTCTCAACCTCAACGTCTTTAGGCAAGGTAACAAAGGAACCACCTTTAATGAGTTTTTCGTTTATCTTTGTGCCAAGTTTTTTAATGGTGTCCTGTTGGTCTATTACAACAGCAACGTCGCTACCACCAATAAGACGGTTCTGCGCCGTGATATTCTTTCGCAAAATAATGGGGTAGATGTTAGGCCTATAGTATGGGATCTTCTTTTGAGTCCTTTTAATGCTTATTCTTGGCTGTCCCATCATATCCATCATAGGATTTCCCATTTCATCAACCATCGGGACTTCTTCTTCATCGTATGGCTGTATAAGCTTTGACCCGCCGCCTGATATAGTGACTTCAAGCGCACTTTCAAGGCTCTCATACTCTTCTTTTGTCTTCTTTGCCTTCTTGCTTCCGCACTCAGGACACTTACCATCGACCATAACGGCGCCGCACTTTGCGCACCTGTCAAGATATCTTGCTTCGTACTCGTCAAGATCAAGCAGCTTTACATAATCACACCAAACAAAAATACCGACTCCCCCGGAATCATTCCGATAGAAGGCGGTATTTACTGTTACTAGGTCTTCATTTGTTCCTGCACCTTCGATATCATCCGTCATTTCGGGATAATCATTGGTGCAGTCCTCAACATCCTCTCCGTAAACTCTCTTTACGGTCTTTTTTGTCATAAGCTCTTGTATAAAAAAGTAGTCCATATCGTCAAAATCAATGACGCCGACCTGCGGTATAACTTTTTTAGGATGAAGCTCTGATATCTTAAGATCACCTATCTCTGAGTGAAGGCCTCTTTTTAGATCCCACTCGATACGGGTATAATCACCACCAACGATAGGTACAGTTCTTTCTTCAGCATCATTAATCGTGATAAGATTACAGGTCTTAACCTTGTTTTCAAGGAATTTTTCAAGTTTTTTCGCCAGTTCGTCGTCTTCAGCATGGATTGCCCTTACTTTTGGCATAGGAATTGACGTATCAACCTGAGACTCTATAAGCTCATAGACGATATTCCTTACATTTGTCGCAAGCTTTGTAGGGTCTGTCCCTCTGTTTGCATCGGCCTGAACACTTCTTGTACCTTCGTAGTAATCTTCATACGTTTTCATGTTCTTAAGCTCTTTTGCGTATTGAGTCTTACAAAACTCAAGCCTTCTGGCCCATTTTGAGACGTCTTTTGGCGTTTCTGCTTTCTTTATCATCCTTTTTAACCTCTTAATCATTCAGGCTCTCCCCAAATCTTTCTAAGGTACTCTTTATCCTTTGAATTTGCGTTTCTGTAGTCTTCCCATTGGTCGGGACGCCACTTCGTGCGCTTTTTATCTGTTCTGTTCTTTGCCCCGTGAGTCCAATAGATGCAATAATATCTAAGCGCATCAACTGAATGAGTTAGCTCGTGGGGGTCTTTTGCGTAAATTTCCGGCTTTTTTTCGTCTTTTTGTATCTTTTTCAAGGAATTTAGAAGGTTTGGAGCGCATTTATTCAAAATGGTAAGTCTTCCTTTGCCACCTTCTACGTGCGAAGTGTTTTCTTTTATCGCAAGACACCCCGCTTTTATATCATTGTTTACTTTTGTGAGATTTAAGCCGTTTTCTGAAAATATGATGGCTCTTGATTTACCTGTTTCTTGTGACCTGTTCCACAAGTCAGGCGGAGCAAGGTATTGTTCCACGCTTCTTATGATCTCCCTCTCCATTAGTTCTTCCGTTGTCCTTAAAATGCGGTCTGCCGCCGCACTTATTATGAGATTGGACTCATACTCTTCGTGGATTATCTGAGAATTGCCAAAAGCATCTCTAAGGATCCAATAACAAGCCAGTTTATCAAGGCCATAGTCCATTGCGACGTAACATACGGTATTTTGTTTTAATTTTTCACTACTGCTTATGGATGAATCCGAGACTTCTTCAAAGAACCTTCCACCGGGCACGTCTAATGCCTGCTCGACACTTTCAGGGTATTCCGCCCACATCGTTGCTTTTCCAAGTAGTCTTAATGTATCGTCATACCACTTTTGGCCTCTATTGGGATCTGCGTACCACGGTATGAATATCTTATAGAATCCGTTGTCGTCTGTCGTGTAAAGTTCTTCAAACAGTGACCCTCGTTTTATCGTAGAGACTCCTATTATCTGACCCGCCAAGGGGTTATTTACTACAGGAAGCGCGGCCGCCCATATAGAGCGGTCGAATTCCTGAAAGGCCCATTCGTCAAATATAAGGAGGTCTGCCGTAAAGGATCTTGCCGCGTTCTCACTGCTTGCAAAACACTGCATTTTAGAATCACTCTTGCCGGGATGATGTATTGTTACAGTAAGGGCCGTTGACTCAAACCATAGTCCGTCCCATCCGGCACGGTCGTTCTTTTCTCTTATAAGCGCTCTCATGTTACTTAAAATAAGAACCATCCTACGGATAAGCTCTTTTGCTTCCGTCTCTGACTTTGAAAGACCTATGACTGAACGCCCACTACGACATAACATAAGGTGCGAAGCATAGTGAAGGACAAGCCATGAGATGCCAAGCTGACGCGCTTTTAAGACGATAGACCATTTATGGGACTGCATATCAAGTAGTGCGTCTTTTTGCTCTTTCCATAACGCAAATGGGACTATTACTCCGGGCTTTGTCCTGTCTTCAATGTGGCCGTAGTTTTCCACGAAATATACGATATTTCCGCTGCAATATTCAATTTCTTTAGCGCGTATCTCTGATAAACTCATTCTCTATCGCTTTATTTACGAGGTTCCTTACATAATCAACTTCTTTTATTCCCTGACTATCTGCAAGAGATTTAAGTTTTTCTCTCTGGTAGTCGGTAAGTCTTATTCCTAACACGGTTGTTTTATCTCCCAGCATCATTTCCCCTTAAGATTGTTCAAATAATACTCATACAAGTGTATAAAGTTCATCAATTCTTCACTCTCAGGGCGATTTACACCCATTTTTACAAGCTCATTTAGTTGCGCAGGGGATAATTTACTGTAATCAACATTTGCATTAACCGCAGGGTCCCACTCTGAATCCCATCTTGGCATTTGTTCACCGGGATCGTGATATGTATTCCCTCCTGACCTTAGATACCTTACGTCAGAGCGGATATCTTCATTGTTCCTAGAAGCCCTACGCTCTTTTCTGTCAATAAGCATCTTTTCGTACTCTGCCATGACGTCTTCCATCGGTGTACCGTCATATAACCCATCTTCAGTGAAAATATCCCCCGTTCTTTCTGTTATGTGTTTCTTTCTGCTTATGAGTCTGTCAGAAGTGTTTGTTGGGGAACTATTGGTGCCGAAATTGACAGGCGTAGGAAGATTTATGTATGTGTCGTCGTAAAATGGCACGTTGTTATACAAAAGAGAATTATCAAGGTGTGTGCTCCCACTCCGCGGGTTTTTAATCGCTATCATATCGTCGGTCAAGGTGTTTCCATGACGTCTTCTATCAAGGTCTATCCTTGGGGCGTTAGACAGTTCTCTTTGAATCGTGGCGTTATTAAGTTTATCGGTAAGGGTCACACGCATAAGTGCCTCCTGTTAACAGAGTTTTTGGGGGGTAAAATTATGGAGCGGGCTTAGGGAGTCCCCGCGGGGGCGAGGCCGCCGCCGGGGGTGGGGGGGTAGGGTACCCCTAGAGCCCGGCATTAGAGGAAGGGAAAACAAAAAAGGCCATTGATCCGGTAGAAAAATTAGAACATACGCCCACTTTTTCGTAAAATTAGAGTTTTGCGAAAAAGTATGATCTGGCTATTTCTTAAAATACATCAAGATACTTGTTAAACTAGCTTATTTACTAGCTTTATAAGTATTTTATACTTGTTTTTATTACATTTTTTCGGATATAACCCCCGACTTTTTCTCACTTACCATATCGAAATATCGTTAAAATATTAATATTTATCAAGTTTAATATAAATGATCTATATATCCTACTAATAGTTATTGATATATATTAATCACCTTCAAGCCTTCTCTTTATGTTTTCTATCATTTGTTTGTCTTCTTCAGATAGCCCGGTTATATCGGCGTTAAGCTGTTCGACGGGTTTTTCTCCAGCCGTATCTCTCAAAAAGTCCATTGCCTTCACGTTTCCGCGCCCCGCTTGTTTCATAGCGGCAGCGATTAGAACGTCTAAGTTAGTTGCGCCTTTTTCCAGCCCTACTTCCGCTAACTCTCGATCATTGGCCTGGCTTTTCAGCATTATATCGATTGTTTCTTTAAATGTGCGGCGTTGCCTTAACGTTGCTTGCAATGTTTCCCCGCCTTTTTTCCTTGCTTCATTAGTAACCATATGCAACAGCCCACCGCATGAGGTCCAAACTTCCCGATCTTCAGATATGCAACCATCCGGCAGCAATCGATAATATTTCTCTATCACTTCCCTCTCGAGAATATATCGCCCCTTGCTATCAACCTTCCCGCCGCTTAATATAGCCGCGTCTATTTTTCCGTTGGGCAACATTGGCAGCTCTCCAGGTACTCCAAGATCTTTTATTTTTTCCGGGCCCTTCAAAGCTTCCGGATCTGTCTTCTTCACCTCTTCAGCCTTCGAGATCTCCCCCGGTGTTATCTCCGCAGCTATTTGATTAATTTTCTCTTCTTTCGTCATGGCCTTAGCTCCTAAACTTGTTTTTTGCCTTGTATAGAAAAAATGCAACAAAAAAAGAACCTGTCAAGGGTAGGGAAGCAGGTTCTTTTCTTGCTTTGTTGGCATTTTCACATGAAAAATGAGGGGAAAAATCAAAAGGGCTTTTGTTTTGTTTTTCCACTATCATTTTACCCCTATTTTCGGGCCCTCTATGACACAAGTTTTTAAAAATTATCTTCCTTGAGTTTCGAGTTTATCGCGCTTCTAACATATTCACTTAGCGAAACCCCTGAAGCCGCGGCCGCTTGCGTCAATCTTTCTTTTGTCCCCTTCTCAAAAAGCAAATTAATACGCTCTTTATTTTCGTTCACCCAGTTTTGCTGCCTGGAATTTCTTTTTTTTGTATCAACAGCCATTTTTTTATCTCCCTTCAGTATTTATCTATGTTTACGCTATTATTTTACATTTTTTTCTCACCAGGCGACATAGTGCACATTACACAATAACATAGTGCGCACTTTGTTAAAAAGTCACAAACATTTCAAAAACGCAAAAATTGTTGTTGACGTACTGCGCACTATTGGCTTATAGTTAAGTCACAGCAAACGAAACAACGTTTCACAGCTACGTCGGCCGCTTGAAGAGCTACACGCGCGGCGGCTGCCGGATAGAAACACCAAATAAAAGAAAAGAGGATAAAACATGAAACTTAGAAAGTATTTTGTATTTGTTGATGACGGCGACAACGCTATGAAGATAGCAACACCCGCACAAAATGAAAAAGAGGCTCGCGACTTTGTAGCCGGGAACGGTGAAATCATCGCAGTAAAGGACGTAACAGAAAGTTTTGAAATTTCAAGCACTAAAGTATGGGACGCACTCGAAAAGGGAGATTTTACAGATCAACAGCGCGATTTCTTATATCGAGCACTGTATCGAACAGGAATCATTGAAGGATAAAAGGAGGTTTAACCATGAATAGATATTTTAACCATTGCGAAACCCTGGAAGAAGTAAAGAGCACTTTTCACGAACTCGCTAAGAAAATGCACCCCGACAACGGCGGCGATTCTGAAGCATTCAAAGCGATGTTTGCAGAATATAAGGCAGCTTTTGACCGCCTGAAGAGCACCCACAAGAACCACGAAGGCAAGACCTACCAAAAGGACACTGAAGAGACGCCGGAACAGTTCGCGGATCTCATTAGAACACTCACAAGCTTCAACGGCTGCATCGTTGAATTAATCGGCTCTTGGATATGGATTTCAGGAAACACAAAAGAATATAAAGACAACCTGAAGGCCTTAAATTTTAAGTACTCCGGCAATAAAAAAGCGTGGTACTTCCACGAAGGCGAATATCACAGAAGACACGGAAAAGTTTACAACATGGACGATATCCGCGGAATGTACGGAAGCACCCAATACGAGAACGAACAAAGAGCAATTGAAGCGTGACATAACAGGACATTTTAAGCGGGGCACAAAAAGCCCCGCGGAAAGGGGAAACAATGCAATATAAGACAATTGAAGCTCTTGACTGTAGAGTTGAAAAGATCATTGACAGAACGGTTAAGCATTACTATAGCGATTGGAAGAACTATGACAGGCCGAAGTATATGAAATTTAAAGGTTCTCAAGATTGGGAAGACAAAAAATTAATCTTGATAGCTCGAAGCTGCGGCACCTATCTAGTCAAGATCAGCGACATTTTAGCCGGAAACGACTGGGCCAACACGTTGATTAATTACTATTCAACACAAGAAAGCGCCGATTTTTACTATATCAACCTTCTGTCACTTAAATGTAAGAAGGTCACACCTGAAGAAATCACGAACATAGCATAATAGAACGCCCGCCGCGGAGGTTACGACGGCAAGGAAGGGAAAGCATGACAACATACATACACGGGTTATCTATCGAGAAGATAGAGAACTATGATCCTTATAACTCAAGAGCTAAGAGCAACGGCATGGTGACGGAATGGGTCGGCCGCAATGAATGGGGCAACGCCGTAGTGTTTGGAGATACAAAAGCGGAGTGTATGAAGGAAGCACGCAAATATTAAGATTTCGCCGCCCGGGAGCGGCAAAACTCCCGGAGAATAGAGGTTAATAATGAGTAGTTTCACAATCGCAAAATCAGAATATATAAAGGCTGCCGGACTTGTCGCCGGACTTGCTGAAACATTAGAAGGACACCATAACAGAATATGGATATATGACTATGAGACACAAAGAAACAGCACACCTGAAGACTATTATAGAAAATTCGATAATTGCTACAAAATGAATGCTTTAAGCGTAAAAGAACAGTATCGCGGTGATGAAGTCGGCGCACCTTCTACAGACAGCAACGATTACATGAATCTTTTTAAAGAGTATCAAAAAATAGGTAAATCCGTCGGATATACTCGCGAAAACTTAAAAGAGATCGTATTGGAGCTAAAAAGCTTTTTCGACTCTGCAATATATCAAACAGAAAAAGAATCATACATGACAAATATGCGTTACTTTTTCCAACAGATTTTATGTGAGCTGCTGCCTTATGTTTTACCATCATACGAGGCGCAAAGTTGGGGCGACTTTAAAATCCCGGAAATAAAAAAGACTGTTGAACCACTTTTCTAATAGGACGCGGCGCCGGCAACCGCTTAACCCGGCAGAAAGTAAGAAAATGATACAAGAAAGATATGGAAAGTACATTTTGAAGATTGACTATAAAGGGAACGATTACGCGCAAGTATCTATTAACGATATGGCCGCTAAATGGCCGCTCGTATGGTCTTCAGGCATGACCTACAGACAAGCGAATGCAGCCCTTGAGATTTTCAAGAAAGTAGGATTTTTTAATTATTTCGAGTGAGGTTAATTATGGACATTGAAGAAGCTGTAAAAGAAACAACTAAGGACATTGAAATGATGGAGAAAGTCAACAGAGCTTTACCAGCTATAAAAGCCGTGATTGCTAAGTTTGACGGGAAGGTACTAAACAAAAGGCTTGACGCCGCATTAAAAGAGCTTGATCTTGATGGGTATATATATCTAAACACCCACTATGAGACAACCTTCTCTATCTGCTTTAGTCCTTCAGAAACAAATGAATATTACACAATCTTAAATGGATTGCGCCCAAGTTGCCGCTATTATGCAAAAGAAAAGTCTTTTGTTGACGAGGATAAACGCATATCAGCAGAGCGGGCTTATGCCTTGATTGAAGAGTGTCGAATTGAACGCCTGAAGAAGATCACGAAGTACAAAGAGATCCTTCAGACCTACGAAGAGAAGAGGACGCAAGTTGAATTATTAAAAAAGCAGCTAAGAACGATTGTAGACACAGTTCCATATGAATTAAGACGCCGCTTTGATTTAGAGGTTAGATATTATTAAAAGCCGGGGCTTTTGCCCCGTGACAGTTCAATAAAACGAACAAAGAGGTTATAATGAGTAAAAAGAAAAGCATTTACAATCAATACATCGATTTTTTAAACTTCATAGATCCTTTTGAGACCGCAGAACGCGAAGGCGTTTATAAATCCATGCGCCACACAACTATCCTGTATGATCTTACTGAAATGAGAAAAGATTGGGGCTGGGACGCTAACTCCGAAGAGTATAAGCACGCTACTGATTTGATTGAGTTGATTGAAAAGAGGGTAAGTTATGACAGAGAAAGCAATTAAGAAGATATTAAAGCTGCATAACCTTAACTGGATTGAAGAAAATGGCCGCCTTTATGCAATTGCATACTACACAACCGCAAACGGCCATGTAGGAGAAGAAAAAGAGGATGTGACAAACATAAGCCGCCTGGATCTAATGGCATGGCTTGGATATTAACCGACCTGAAGCGGCTCTTCAGGAGAACAGGAGAACAATGAGCGAAGCAAGAAATGAGTCAATCAAGATACAGGGCGGCGAAATTCCTATAGTTATGTATTCTAATGAGGATGAAGAAGGCGTTTTCTACACGATTGAGATTGACGGCGTTGAATGGCTTGCATCTGTGAATAGGACTCACGCAGTATTGCTTTTTGAAATGATGAAAGACCATATCGCTGATTATATGCATTACGCAAAGTTGTAAAAGAATATGAAAAAATCCCCTGGATGGACAGGGGATTTTCTCGCATATTAAAAGTTTTCGACATATTAATGTCACAACAGTGACGATTACCGATTTAATGATACAATAATCAGTTGATATCGTCAATATAAGCGCCTCTTATCTGGATGAAATCAATTTTTGTATCATAATTTTCGCATAGCTTTTTTAATTCATAAGACAATGTTGCGGGTTTCATTTTAACAACATTATCTTCCGGCTCCCCACGTCCTAAAAACCTAACCATCGCTTTATTTAAAGTCGCAGTGTTCTCATTAAAGGAAACTGTATAGGCCTGTTTATCAATATCTTTGACTTTTATCTGTACTATCTCCGAAAGAAAGAACCCGCCATATCCTAATAGAAGAAATGCTTTTTTAAGATCGGGGCATGCCCAATCAAACATATTACGCACTTTTGTTTTATCGAAATCAACGATGCGCGTCCTCCCTTTAACTGTTTGTTCTCTTTGACTCTTTAATTCAAGCCTGTATTTATCTAAGTGGAACAGACCGCCTGAATATTTTAAAAGGACGCCTTTTAAAAGCGAATACGCCCTATGTATCATATTGTCAAAATAATTTTTGCAAAGTTCATCACTCCAACTTGTCAAAACATCCTTTGTTAATTCGCAAAGCTTTACACCTTTAAGACTTTCAAAATACGGGCTCCATTTTATATTTTTTTTTATCCTGCCATCTTCAGAAATAAATTCATTAATGCAATCTACCACGTAGCGGTCTTTATTTTCTTCAAAACAAAAAAGATGTTGATTTTCAATAATTCCTATTGGATTAATATTTAATTTTTTATATAACGATTTTGTTTTTAAATCCTTAAAATCAAGCTCTATTCCTAAACAGCGGCAGACTCCTGAAAATTTATTCCCGATATACCCGCTTGTAAGATTTACAACTTTTTGATCCGGCTCTCCACGTCCTACATATTCCATCACTTGTTTAGGAATAAGTGCAAACCTCAAATTCTGGTCTTTTGCCCCATCTTCATAATGGCGCCATAAACCGCCTTCAAACTTAACTACAGAGTGCAGGCAGATCGCATTATTGTCGTAGTACACATCTCTGTATTTGAGATTAGCTACTTCGTGGTTGTTCATGTTTGCATAATAAGATAAAAGGGCTGCCTTCATAAGGGTAGCGTCACAGCGCAACAAGATTTTTGTAAATTTGTCCTCAGTTAGTTCATCTTTTTTTCTTTTAGTTGCTGGACGTGGTGGGATTTTACATTTAATTTCTACGTCGCATGCAAATTGAATAGCCCTTTTTAATGTCCCAAAATAATTATTTATTGTATTAGAGCTTAAGTTCTCTTCAATGAGTGAATCAACCCAAGCTCTTAGATTTTCTTGAGTAATATCATTAACCGTTAAATCAAGAATTGGAGTCACATACTTTGAAACAATAATATTTTTTTCAAGCGCCATAGCCACGGGCCTGATATTCTTTTCCTTAATATATATATCAAAAATCTCTCTTATAGTCAGTTCCATGTTTTTCATAACTCTGCCCTCTTTTTTAGTCTATGTTGTCAATGCATTTTGGTGCTGTGATAAACCTGTCGGGATCACATAATAAATGCTGCATTACTTCAAAAGGCGTAATAGTCGCTTCAGTTTTCCCATATTTCTCTTTAAACTTTTCCTTTGCCTCATAAAAGCTGCCTTTGATATTAACGTATTTACTTTTATGCGGCCCCTCTGTAATGTAATAGCTCCACCACTGCCCCTCTCTTACTTCAGGTTCTTTGATAGCTCGCTCTTCAATTGAATATTTGAGTCTATTCTTTACATGTTCTTTTATGTCCTCAATATCTCCGTCAAGCATTACCTGAACAGCGCCTTTAGTATCAAGATCGCAACAGTTATTCCACAAAGTAAAAAGATCATCCCCAACAATGTCATTATCAGCCATTCTTTTAAAAGCCCTTTCCGCTTTAAAAAAATCTTCTTTTGAGATCATTTTTTTATTACTAAAATATTCTAAAGCGCCTACAGCATTAGAATAAAAAAGAAGTGCCCCAATGCAGTTATCACCGATTTTTTCAACCATATTTTGATGTGCTTTTTCTCCCTCGTTTATAAGCGCATCAAAAACATTTTCCCAAAAATCTACTTTATCACTCACACCCCGCCTCCTATTCCTGTCCTATGTAAAAATTATCATCGTCCTTAGTTTCAAATTTCGCCTTCTTATTTCCTAGCTTACGTTTCCTATCAAATCTGCAAGGCAGAACAATCCACAAAACAAAGAAATAAAACACGTTATTACTTTTACTACACTCATTTTTAGTCTTTATTCCTCCCCTTCTTTATTTTGAATATTTTCTTTCCTTTTTTCTGATTAAAGAGATCCTTTTTCTTGCGTTTAATACAAGTCCCATATATAGGAACCCAGTCAACTATCACAAGCTCATTAAGCTCCGAGCATATAAAATCTCCCTCGCAAATATAAACGCAATTATCACAAGTATCATCACAGATTCTTTTAAAGCCCATTGTTTCCCCCTTTACATTTCCAACGTATATATTTCAAATTCAAATTGATGAGTGGCAATAGGTACCTCGTCTTCTTCTACTTCCATGTATGAATACGATTCATCCACTCGGATATGATGTAGCGGCTGATCCTTGCCATCTTCAAATATCTTTACGTCGGCGTATAGTTTTTTCATTCTTCAGCTTCTCTAATAGCCATTTTGTCTAATAGGTCAACTACCTCTTTAAAATTACGCCCCGTTAATTTAAAACATTTAAAGCCAAGTACGTGCGTAGTATTTCCACTAGCCCATAAAATATTAGCTTTTTCAGTAGTATCATTAACACCTACGATTACGCCTATCTGCCCATCTTCTTTTTCGATTTCATCACCTACTTTTGGGGTGACTGGTGGGAGTTCTATATGATCGAAAATATTTTCATTACACTTCTCTATTACTTCAGCCGCAGTATAATGTTCAAAAATGTGTGTTAAAGAAGCTTTCCCAAAAAATTTTTCAAGCAAAGTTGCACCAGCTATACTTGTTGACATACTAACGATTACTTGCGAACAATTCCAAGCTTCATTAGAACCTTCTTTATAGCCTTTTTCAAAGTTCTCTCTTGCAACTTCTTTCTTTACTTCTGCAATTATAGTTTCCAATGCATCATGCTGTTTCTGATTCATTTTTCAACCACCTTCCAATCTATCTTGTCTGCTTTATGATCACTTCACAAGAACACTGAGGGCATACTACATATTCTTTCCACCTTTTGTAATTATCTGTATCACCATTCTTTACATCTTCCTTCTCGTAGCTAAACTTACAGCCACAAGTATTACAAGTGGTTACTTCTATTGTCCCCTTTTTGATTATCACAATCATTTTTTACTCTCCTGCTTTAACCTCCTTTACGTTCTTTTCAACCTTTTTAAGAAGATAGTTTTTTAGACATTCCCCGGAGCAAAAATACTTCTTGCGATAAAGTACCGCCCCTTTTTTTAAATCAATCTTCTTGCCGCAGTGCTTGCACACTCTATAAGGCTGTTCTTCCTTATTTTTTCTTGCCCGCAGTCTCGCCCTTTTTTTAAGGTCGTCCCGATGTTTTAAATAATAAGCTCTGTTATAAGACTTTCTTTTTTCTCTCTCTGCAACTTCCGTGATATCCTCAAGTTCTTTATTATCAAGTACGCAGTCCTTCTCCGGGCAATTAAAACAATCCTTATGTTTGCAGACCATGCTTACCTCCCTATATCTTTTTTGATATTTCATAGTAAAACTGCTGCCTTTTCTTGATATACTCATTCTTGTTGCAAGGCATACCGCGCTGTAAAAGCTGAAACACAGTAAGGCCTTGCGTGACTCCAAGGATGATATAGTCCTTAAGATCCTTGTCTATTTTTTTTGCTGTATCTTCTAAGAGCTCTATCTTTCTTTCGAGCTCTTTTATCCTGATTGCTATATCTGCCGTGATATCACTTCTTGCAGAATTTTGTACCCGGTCATTTTCATAGGCTATTGACCTATTTGTATCGGGAAGTAATTTAAGCTCTGCTACCCATAAAGGATACCTAAGGCACCAATGGATAGCCGTTATATAATCTTCTTTTGGAACAAAAAATTTGCTTCGCTTACTTGGCGTTTTATACTTCATCTGCTCCCCCGTTCATTTTGGCGATATTACCGCCAGCATCTAAAAGCATCCTCACAAGCGTTTCTTTAGCAAATACGTTGCCTTCATTTTCTTTTGAAAAACGGTCAATCTCATTCATGTATTTTTGCCATAATTCATCATCATGCGCAGATTGTCCCGCAAACTGTATCATTTTTAGGATCTTCCACGCTTCCGAATATGGCCCATAGATTTTTACTTTAAACTCTTCAGTATTCATCGACTCCCTTCTTAATCAAATTCAAAAGGTATCTCCATATCCTCTGTGGCATCCTCAAAGTCATTTTCGTAAAACAGCATCTTGCTTCCGTCAAATTTAAGCTGCTGCCTTGAATTGCCTGTCTGTCTGCCTTTTTCTATTTTTATCATCTTGGTCTGGCTGTCTTCCTTGTTAGGGTTCCACAGCATTATGATTGTTGAGGCGTCCTGTTCAATGTCTCCGGCTTCTCTAAGCTCTGCCATAGACGGCTCTTTGTCCTTGTTCATTTCGCTCATTCTGTTAAGCTGCGACAAAGCAAAAACAGGAATGTTATTTTCCATCCCTATACGCTTTAACCCCCTGCTTATAGCTCCGACTTCTTCACGCCTATTTGCACGTACCCTATCGGGAGTTACAAGCTGAAGATAATCAACAAATATAGCTTTAAATCTATGCTTCTTTTGTGCCGCTCTTATATCCCTTACCCTGAAGTTTCCATCGTAGATATAAAGATTGTCTTCCTGCATCAAAAGGTCATTGCCCTTGTCGAACTTTTCCTTCTCGTCTCCAAGAAAGTTTGTCGCGTTTCTTATGCGCTTCATGTTTATACCGCTCGCACTTGCAACGGCTCTTTCATACATCTGCTTTTCAGTCATTTCAAGATTGAAATACGCGGTCTTAAGGCCGTTTCTTCCAAAGCGTCTTGCTATCTGAAGAGCGAGTGCACTTTTACCTACAGATGGTCTTGCGGCAATGATGATAAGGTCGCCACTGTCAAAAGTGCCTATATTATCATCAATGCTTGATATCCCGGTGTCGTAGATTATTTCCTTGTCCCTAAAGTAATCACCGCGATACTTTACAAGTTCTGACATTTTGACGGCCTCTTTACTCTTAGTTTCTTTTATCCCGTCAAAATCATCTGTTAACTCGTCAAGCACAGAATCCACATTATCCGGCGTAAGCTCCACACGCTCTAGGATCTTTTTAGCCTTACTTGCCCTAAATTTTTTTCTAAGCTCCTTGCAACAATACTCGTCGCTTATTGAAGCATCCTTTGAGTCGATGATATCTGCAAGAAATTCATTCACCTGCACTAAGGACATATAGGGCGTAACGAGTGCCTTAGCAATCCTTAGTGTGTTTATCTCAAGTCCCTTGTCGTCAAGCGCTCTGCAATGCTCAAATATTTGTCTGTATATGCCAGTGCTAAACATATATCCTTCAACGTCAAGACCCGATACACACTCAGGCTCAAGAAGTATCGATGCAATTAAGTTTTTCTCAACGTCAACCTGCATTTTTACTGCACCTCTCAGAACAATCTTTTAGCAACTCGACAAAAGAGATATTTTTATCGCCCTCGCTTATCTGCTTATTCGCAAAGTTCACGATAGCTGAACAAATATCCTCCACAAAGTTAAGCCTGTTATTTCTAGGCTCGCCGTTTATGACCCGTAAAAAGACAAGAAACTCGTCCATGTTCCTATCAATCCCAAGGGCGTTAATGGCTCTTAGATAACACTCTCTCGCCTTTTCCATGATCTGCTTGTTTTCAAGCTCAATATCCCTGCAATAGCGCCTTACAGTCGCTATGCTAGGTGCAAATTCTTCGTTCCTTATCACCTCGTCAATCGCTCGCTCAAATACCTTACTGTCGTAGGATTTAAACACATCGACCCACATGTTGAAGATAGTCTGCGAGACTGTAAATTTATCAAAAAACAAGTTCAGCTTTTCAAGCTGTAGCTTGATTTCGTCTCTCGTCATAGGCTCCCCTCCTACCTGATATGCGACCAATCATTAGCCGCTTTGGGCGGGCCATTCCTTTTTAGCCAGTCCCAAACAACGCCCTGGTAGTTTGCCCCCATAGACGACCTTATTACGGCCGCGACTTTCTCGGCCCCGTAAATTTCTGCATTATTCTCAACTTGCGTCAAAAAGTTAGCAAGACCCGTACTTTTGTAGCCTTGTTTTTTCTCAGCCTTGTATTTAAGCCACTGAAGCACAGCTTCTTTAAGCGGCGGCTTGAAATTCCTTTCGTCCACAAGCTCTGAAGGTTTCTTTGGGGTCACTTTCTCCCCTGTAAGGGGGGTAAGGGGGGTTATCTTTTTATCATTTTCATTATCATTTACATTAGGTTCGGGGTTGGTTTCTCCTTGGTTATCGTTTGGTTTTGTTTTGGTTTCGGTTTGGTTATTGTTTGATTTCACTTTGGTTTCGTTTTGGTTTTCTTTTGGTTCTTCTTTGGTTTCTTTTTGGTTAGCTGGTCTGCCACCTTTAAGCCCATTAGTATACCTTCTTGTATTTGCATCTATCTGTGGTTTCATGGACAAAAATAAAGCCTTTATTATTCCGTCCATCTCTATAACTTCGCCGTCAAGGGCATACCTTGCAATGGCGTCAAGACAATCTGCTTTCTGCTCTTTATCTAAACATGAAATTGATTCAAAAAAGCTTCTGTAAAAAACGAAACTATCTCTCTCCATTCGCATCCCCCTGTTAGATGGCCTCATGGACATATAGATGCACATAAGGATTTATGGCATATTCTTTTTCAGCGGTTACTTTTACAATCTGTGAGTCGTCTTCCCATGCAAGACCGTTTAAAGCATCGAGAACAGCTTTTTGCATATTATCAATGTCGGGTTTTTTAGTAGGTTTAATTGCCCCCTCAAGCATCACCTTAACCCTTTTCTTTGATGTACTCTTTGGAATCGGCATCCCAAAAATGAGATTAACTACAAGCGGTACATCTTTATCAAATTTCTCCACTTTTACGTGGGATAAAAAATAGTCTGATATCTTTTCCTCATAATCCTTTGTTTTTTTTGGAGTGTAGGCCTTCTTCCTTTTTCTAGAAAAGCCGGGTCTTTGTTTTGGCTCAGGCTTTATAGGAATTGTCAAAGAGAACTTCCTCATAATCCTCCTTTCACCCCTGCCCTGATATGACAGGGGTTGACCTTCACAAAGTCTTTTATGTGATAAATTCCCAAGACTTTAAAGAGAAGTTACAACCCTTTTATAAAATAAGCGGCTTCGGGTCTTTTCCCGGCGCGTGACTACGTTCATCAGCCAGTCGTTACTTGGGAGCGATCCAAGAACGCCTTGAAATATTCCTGCAAAGTGTGCGACCACATGAAACCTTTACCTTATTAGGTGCCCTCTGAGATGATGTTATCCGGCTTGTTCTCATCCCTTTGCTTGCCGCCTATTTCCACTTGTTATATATAAAATCTTTTTCGTCCCAGTCCTTATAAATGGATTTAACGTAGTTAACAGCCTTTTCTTTAAAAAGCTTGCTCGCCTGCCCGTTATCCATCTGAAAGTGACATTTAGGACATACAGTAACTAAGTTTTGTTCAACTCCAAGTCCTCCCTGCGACCTGTTGATTATATGCGCTTCGCCTCTTGCATTTGGCGACCCACAAAAGATACATCTGTGGTTATCCCTTTTTTCAACTGCTTCTCTGACCTTCTGGGGTATCGCTACTTCCTTTGTCCGTCTGTGCATTCTTCTTCTGCCCCCACAACTGGTTCATTCGCGCTATCTCGTCGGGAGTGGCCGTTTCTATATCCTGGGCGGCGCACTCTTCGACAGTTCCTTTGATTAAAAGGGCCATTTCAGCCGAATTTAGGTCACTAGACCCCCGATACACGCGGTAAAAGTACACATTCTTTCCGTTCTCTTCGCTTATCCTGATACACTTTGTATGTATCGTCTCAAGCTCCATCATGTACTCTTCAGGTGCATTTGTCTTATAGATAAGCGGCGTATCATCCGGCAGATAAAAAATCTGTCCATAGCTTGCTATAAGATAGTTCTTACAGTAAGCCATTGAAACATTCAGCTTTTGCCGCAGTTTATCGCATAGCACATGGAAGTATGCGTTTGCATCAAGTGACCTTTTCTTTACGTCCTTGTGAAGCGTAAGATCATAGACGGCCTCTTTATCTCCTGCGCTCATTAGGAAGGTAATAATATCAATCGGCTTTCCTGTTACCTTGTCCACTTACTAACTCTCCGTACTTTTCAGTCAAGGCATGAATCATCTTAGCCGCCTGTAGTTCCGTAAGATGATCCCAGTCTGTGCCGTTTGTTTCAAGCCACTTTGGGATATCAAGGTGGAACTTCTTAGCGTAGTTGTTTATGATATCCACTTTCGCATCAAAAGCCACCTTGTTATCAAACTCAGGTATATCATTTTCAAAGTTCCTAGCGTCCTCTTCTTTAAGCCAAAGGTCAAACCCAAGGCCCGTATTTATGGCAACGCACTTCACAAATGCCCTGCACATGGACGTCCAAACTCTGTTTTGGTTCATGGAATTATCTTTTACGGGGTTCTTCCCATTCATAACAGGTGTTTGCATGTAGTATTCGTTATCATCGATAACAACCTTTATTCTCGTTTCATAGCACCTGTTAGTGTTTTTTGTGTCCGTAAAGACAACATCAGTCATTCGTAGACTGTTACCCGTCTTTTCATCCGGGATTGGTTCAAAGTACACTCTCTCTGCTCCGTTTTCCCTTAAAAGGTCGATGCACTTCGCCCAGTTAAGATAGTCAAAGCCGTCTCTCTTATCCGTGTACTTCGAGACGTCTATCTTTCTTAGTTCGTCGTATGGCTTAAGCATGGGGGCGCCTCCTTCTCCAAAAGCCCCTCAATATTCATTCCCGCAACAGCCAATATCTCTTCTACATCTTCACCGTCGATAAAACAGTGAAGATTATCGTTGTTCATCCTCTTAGCCTTAAGTGCCAAAAGCTCAAGTGCTGCCCTCATTCTTTCAAGTGACCCGTTAGTGATCTCAAGCATACTATTTTCCATCCTTTACCTCGTGCTTCTTGTGGAGCTCTTCAAGTTCATAGCTCTTATCAAGAATTGCATTTGCATAGTTACATAAAACGCCGCTTTTTTCGTATTCTCTTACGGCGCTATAGTTACCTGAATAGATGGCAAGTACAGGCCCGTTGTCTTCGTACTCGTCGTACAGTTCCTTTAACAAGTCGGCCGCAACTATGATGTTTTTTAAAGGATCAAGCATATCTTCTTCAGTCCATCCATATTTTAGGATGCGCTTTTTGTGGACTTTTACGTTAATCTGCATTACTCCGTAACATTGTCCATTTTTTGAATCTGGAAAAAACCGCGACTCGTGGTAAGCAATCGCTTCTAGAACTTCCGGGCAGATATCAAAAGCATTTCCTGCAAGCTCAAAGTAGTAGATCATATCTCCCGGTACATCTTCCGCCGTGTTTATACTCCCGGCGGGTACCTCATAAGCGTTTATTGGTTGGCTGAATGCCAAAATTAAGAACATGATAGAAAAAAATTTTTTCAATAGATTGGCCCGTCAAGTACATCTGACTGGCTTTTTTCAGGCGTATACTCACAGAGCTTGTCCATTGGGCACTCAAGTATATGCGCTAATGCGGCAAGTGTGGAAACCCTGATGTCTCTTGCAGCCCCGTTTTCAATTTGCGATATAACAGTTCTGCTAACGCCGCTTTTCTTCACAAGTGTGCTCTGCTTCATCCCCTTTTTCAGCCTGAGCTCCTTGACCTTGAATTCAAACATACTTTTGCCTTTCTCAAAGCCCGTTTTTTGGTACGTACAAATTATCTGAATAAAGTATAAAAAAAAAAAAAAAAACCGTCAACAATTACAAACGGATAAAATAAAAAAAAGAGCTATCGGATTTCCAAAAGCTCTTTTTTATTGGGTCATTTATTGGGTCATTTATTGGGTCATTTATTGGGTCACGCTGACCCAATAAAAATTCATTGTCAGAAAATTACTTATAACATTTTGACGGTCGTAAGTATTATTTTTTGTTTTTTGACGGGATAACAGGGACTTCTTGTGAATAATCTTTTTTATCTTCAATTTCAGGATCAAACATTGACATTTGCCCTTTACATTGCTTATTTTTCGTATTTATCATATCTATATTTTCATAATAAGCAACCATTTTATCATCAAGCTTTTTCTTTTTTATTTTAAAAACTATGCTTGTTACTTTTCCGCCCCTTCCGCTCTTTTTGGCTTCATAGGATGCTGCGAGGTCGGTTAGAATATTTATTTCTTTTATAGCTCCGTCAAGGACTCTTTGTTTTAAATTTCCAAAAGATTTATATTTTTCAGCGTCAAGAAGCATTTTTATTTCATCAATTTTAAATTCTTTCTCGCATTGGTAAGAGTAAGACTTAAAAAGTTCATATAAACGAATTGAATACTTTGATTTAAGATTGATTATGTTCCATAGCTCATATTTTGTATATTTGCTTTCGGCTCCTATTTCCAGCAGGTATTTTTTTAATGCACTATGCAACATCACAGTGATAGTTCCGAGGCTTGTATTATAGCTTGATTCCGAGAATACACGAAAAGTTGGGTAAATTTCATCTTTGAACTTTATGCATCGTACAGTTTTTGAGTCAAAAGACTCTGCCATTTTTTTAAAATCCCTATATACATTGCGCTTGTCTAAGCCGCAAACTTCTGCAAAATCACTTCCCGATATTGTGTACTTTTGTAATTCTTTGTCAGTTGGTTTTATTTTTGAGATAACAAAACATAAGAATTTCATCTCTTCCATTGTCAGGTTGTAAGATGCGCATTGTATGAGCTCATTTTCTTTTACAACAAGCAAGGATCTAGCGTCACGTATATCTTTATTTTCCACAAGAAGTCCCCTTTGAGAGTTTTTATAACATCGTCTACGTGTTTTGTTATAACTATACAAGAACATGTTGTCTCATGCAAGAAAAAGTTATCCACCGTCAAAATGTTATAAGTTCAGAACAAAAAAAGTTATCCACCGTCAAAATGTTATAAGTTCACCGTCAAAATGTTATAAGTAACCGTCAAAATGTTATAAGTTAAATTGCGAACCCCCGCAAATACTGGCTTTGGCAGGCCCTTAATTATTAATTATATAAACTAACATATATGATATATATAATATTAATAATATATATATTAATTAATATTAATTAACTATGTATATTAATATCATAGAGCGATTATTGAGAGTTTTGGTACGATCTATTCCGGCATTTGGTGCGAATTAAGCAGATTTTATTTAACTTATAACATTTTGACGGTTACTAATGCTTATTCTTTACAATTTCTTTCAAAAGTAATATAGTGTTGTCAGGAAAAGAAAAGAAATAATAATTGGAGTGATCCATTTAAAGTTTCAAGCGCAAAAAAGCTAGGAGTTGCAGCTCCTAGCTTTTTCTATGCCGTTTTTGTAAGGTGGCTTATTCCTCAGGCTGGTTGCTTGTGTCGTTTCTGTTCAACCATTTGAAGATATAGTTTGCAACTACACCTGCCACAACAGAAACTAGAAAAGAAATAATAATTGTTTCCAAGCACGTTCCCCCTTTCTTTTTAAAATTGTTGGGGTACAACGTCTTGTATTATACAATATCAAACATTTCATTCAAAGCGGCATTTAGTGACTATTTGCCTTACTTATCTTTTTCTCTTTTGGTCTTTCTCGATCAGGTAATTTATATAGGCGTTCATGCCTCCATATCTCCAACCTTCATTTTTCGCAAAGATGTAGTTTTCCATTTTAAGCCTAGCTGAAATAGCCTTATACGTCCCTTCTAGCTTCTTTGGTCTTCCAACGTGCGATTTATCTATTACGTTAATAAAATCCGTTCTAGGGGGTAATTCTTGCGATTTCACAGGGGTATTTTGAATGGCAGACTTATCCTCGCTCTTCCCGTTCTCATAATTTGACAAAAGTTCATCAACGATATTATCCTGCTGTTTTTCTTCTACTTTCTCTTGGATCTCCTGGTTATTCATACCGCGCATCCTCTGCGCAAGAAGTTCTCTTTTAGTTGGACTTGGCATTTTAGTTTTCTCCTATCTTTTTTAAGAATATATCAACAGCTTTTCTATAGTCTCTTGAAACTTGATTCTTAGTTGCATAAACGCCTATAGGCTGCTCAAAATCTTTAGCTTCAGAGCTTGCGACACTATTTCTTATGCAAAATACTTCAGGGCTTCCCTCAAGTGTTTTTGCAATGTTGTTTAATGAGTCTAAAGCAAGCTGATACATAACGGCCCTCTTTGTAAATCTCGTAAGAAGGATAAGTGCGATTGAAGCATTAGAAACGCTTGTCCTTCCACCTTTAAGTTTTTTAAGGTCGTTGTTTAGTTCCTCGATTCCTTCCATAGAGTTTTTATCTACTTCAGTCGGAGCGATTATATAATCAGCCGCTATATATGTCATTGTATTTTTGATTGACTTTGCAGGTGTCGTGTCGATAAAGATAAAATCATAATCGTCTTTAATGCTGTCTGTTATGTCTTTTAAAATAAACATTGCGTCGAAGTCAAGATATAGTGCATCGACTTTAGATAGATCAGAAGACGAAGTTATTATGTCGCAGTATTCAGAGTGTTGTATCGCTTCAGTTACGGTGTTTTTTGCTTCCATGACGTCAAATATCGTAGGCTTTGTATGATCGCACGGAAGACTACTTGATGTGTTTCCCTGGGGGTCAAAATCAATTACCAAAACTTTTTTCCCTTTGCCGGAAAGAATACTCGCAAACTCGATTGTAGTCGTAGTCTTTCCAACGCCGCCTTTTTGATTTGAAACAGATATTACCTTGCCCATACTTTGTTCTCCTATATTTCTAATATTCATATTTAAAATACTAATATTAAAAATATGAATATTAAAAATATTGATATTTAAAATATGGATATTATAAATACTAATATCTAAAATACTAATATTTTAAATATTGATATTTATAATATGAGAAATATTAGTATTTAAAATATGAGTATTTAAAATATAAATATAATAAATATGAATATTAAAAATATTGATATTTAAAATACTAATATTTTAAATACTAATATTTTAAATATTCATATCAGAAATACTAATATTTTAAATATGAATATTAGTCATATGAGAAATATTAGTATTTTAAATACTAATATAAAAAATACTCATATTAGAAATATTGATATTTATAATATAAAAAATA